>JAFPSR010000010.1 GCA_017413675.1 Clostridia bacterium
AAAGGACATCCCGCAGGATGAACTGGTCAGCCGCCTGGCGGATGCCATGGGGGTGGAAATCGAGATGGACGGCGGGAATGAGGCGTACTATTCCGCCCAGCAGGATACGATCCACCTGCCGGCCGCGGATGTCTTTGACAATGACTATGCCTTCAACTCCACGGCTCTGCATGAACTGTCCCACAGTACGGGGCATCCGAGCCGGCTGAACCGGCCGCAGAGCGCGCTGTTCGGGACGGAACAGTACGCGTATGAGGAACTGGTAGCTGAAATGTGCTCATGCTTTATGGGAGCGGAACTCAGGATGCAGCCCAGTGAACGGCAGATGGAGAACCACAAAGCCTATGTCCAGGCCTGGGTGAAGGCGGTCCGGGAAAAACCGGATACCCTGATCCGGGCGATCAAGGATGCACAGGCAGCCACCTGGTACATGGACTATAAAGCCGGGCTGATTTCCGAAAAGGAATATGAGAAATACGCGCATACACAGATGGAAGTCAGGGAAAAGGAGAAGGAGCCGCTTTCCAGATGAAAGGCAGGAAGATCCGTCTGCAGTGCTCGGGACAGGAACGAAAGATCCTGTGGGAAAGCCTTCTGCTTTTCCGCAACCGGGCGCTGCGGGAAGGAAAACCGACTGAGGATCTGGACAGGCTGCTTCGAAAGATCCTGCCGAAATAGAAAGGGGGAAAGTCTGTGGGGGAAGCGCCCTGGAAGGTGGACCTTCTGACTTACCTGACCGTCTGCGAACCGGACAATCTGGTCCGGGTTTCGGGGACGACCTACTGTACCCGGGAACATGATTCGCTTAGGATCAATAACGGGAAATGGTACTGGTTTTCCAGAGGAATCGGCGGGGCAACGGCACTGGATTATCTGACAAAGGTCCGGTCCCTTTCCAGGGAAGAAGCCTTGGAAAGGATCAGGGAGCGCATACACGGGGAGCTGTCTGTGCCCGCACCGGTACGAAAAGAGGAGAAAAAGCTGGTACTGCCTCCCCTTGCCCGGGACCCGGAGAGGGTCAGGCAGTACCTGCGCGGGCGCGGGATCCGGGAACCGGTGATCCGGTATCTGCAAACCCATGCGCTCCTGTTTGAGACGGAAACCTTCCACAGTGCTGTTTTCCCGGGGTATGACCGGCGGGGGATTATCCGGTATGCCGCGGTACGCGGGACAACCGGGGACTATAAAGGGGAACTGAAAGGCAGCGACAAACGGTTCGGGTTTTGCCTGTCAGGCGGAAGCGGAACGGAAGAAATCCACCTGTTTGAGTCAGCGATAGACCTGTTAAGTTACCTGTCCCTCCGCTCGCAGGATCCCCTGCCTTCGGAAGGAGAAGCCCTTCTGTCCCTGGGCGGGGTATCCGGCCAGAAGAGTGAAAGACTTCCCCCGGCGCTGGGGCAGTTCCTGTCGGACTGCCCCTCCGTACATACGGTCCGAATGCATCTGGATAATGACGAGACGGGCAGGACCGCGGCGGAAGGAATTTCCACCCTTCTTTCCGGGCAAAGAAAAGTATTGAATGAGCCGCCGAAGGCGGGATGCAAGGATATCAATGACCAGCTGATGGAAAAACGCAGGAAAGAGAGGGAACGGTAATGGAAAAGAGCGAACCTGTCCGGATTGAGGTGGAGCTGACGGATCCGGAAAGGGAATGTTCTTCGGAACAGGTAAAGGCAGCCGGGGGTGCCCCGGCTGCCTTTATGAGAACCATGATACAGCGGACAATAGAGAATGAAAACAGGGTCCGTGAAATCGGTGATGCGGCTGCAGCGCTGCAGAAAGCGGCAGACAGCCTGTATATCATGGCCCTGAACCAGGAAGAGACAGGATCCGCGGATATGGAATCCATCTGGAAACTGACGGAAGAAGTAAGGCAGGCTGCCCGGAAGGTTCTGAGCGGGCTGTACGGATGGCAGTAACCTCGATCCGCAGCGTAAGGCGCCCCATCCGGGACACGGTTGCCTATGTCCTGGATCCGGGAAAAACCGGGAAGGAAGCGGTCGGAAAGGAGATGTACCGGAAGTACTGGGCATGGGGGATCAATGTCCGGCTGGAAACGGCCGGGGAAGACATGCTGCGTGTGAAGGAGTATTGGAAAAAGGAAGACGGGGTGCGCAGTTACCATGTCTACCAGTCCTTTGCAGAGGGGGAAATTACCCCTTACCTGGCCCAGCGCATCGGGGTGCTTCTGGCCAGGGAACTCTGGGGGGAAAGGTTCCAGGTAGTGGTCGCAACTCACATGGACAAGAAATCGCATATACATAACCACTTATTGATGAACTCCGTCTCTTTTGTGGATGGAAAGAAGTTCAACAGCCAGGAACGCAGCTATTTCAGGCTGCGGGCAGTATCCGATAAATTGTGCCGGCGGTACGGGCTTTCCGTCCCGTCCCGGGGAGTAAACCGGAAGAAAATGCGAAGACAGGAAGAGGCGGTCCAGAAAGGGAAACCGAACCTGCTGACAACCATGGCCTGGGATGTTGACAGGGCGATTATGGCCTCAGTGACGGAAGGAGAATTTCTGGAGAATCTGAATAAGATGGGATACGGGATCTCGTTCCGGAACCGCAAGGGAAAGGATACGGAAGACCTGCGCCTCCGGATACCGGGCAGCCGTTGGTTTGTCCCTGTGAAAAACCTGGGAGAGGAATACGGGAAGGAGCAGTTACAAAAAAGAATTCTGGATAATATAATAGGAAGAAATTCGTTTCTGCCATCCGGAGAGGAAGGTGAGCCGGCAATGCAGGGGGAACCAGAAAAGGTCCCCACGGTTTTCAGCTTGTCCGGACTGTACCGTCGATATGCGCAGGAACTGAATCAGATATCCCGCTTCCCGGGTTCGGTGAAGCGGGTTTCTTTATTCCTGCGGCAGGATCTGATTCGCAGGGAAACGATCGATAAGCAGGTTTGCTTCCTGGAAAAGCACGGGATCGAAAAAGGAGAGCAGCTGCCGCTGCTTCTGGAAGAGCTGGGTTCGGATCTGAAGCAGATGAAGGTGCGGTATGTTCGTCTAACCGCAAAAATCCAGAGAGAAAGGAGAATGGAGAGACCCGACAGGGTTCGGACTGCCTTGATTGACCGGGCAAAACTTCTGGAGAAAATACAGGAAAGACGGGAAGAGTGCAGACTGTGTACGGATATCCTGAACCGGCAGAAGCAGACCGGAAAAGAATTGGAAATACTGGCACGGGAAAGAGAAAAGGGGGAAGGGTATGAATCTGTCGGGAGAGCCGGCCGAACAGGTCGTGAGGATTTCTCTGAATGGGATTGAGTTGATGGCCAGAATCAGCGGGAAGGCAGCCGAACGGCTTGCCGTCCTTCTGTACACGGCACTGAAGGATCAGAAGAAGACCCGGGGCAGGATGCGCCTGACGGGTCTTTTGAAAAGCGGGAAAGAATTGAAAGTGTTTGCGATTCGGGATGAACATCTTCGCATGTTTACCCAGGAAGCAAAAAAGTACGGGGTACTGTACTGTGTTTTGAAAGACAACCAGGCAAAGGACGGATTGACTGACATCCTGGTCCGGGCAGACGACGCAGCGAAAATCAACCGGATCTATGAAAGGTTCGGATTGGCTGCGGTTGACAGGAATACGCTTACGGCAGCGATCCGGGAAGGAGTTCCGGTGAAGGACCCGGATGGGGATAAGGAAGAGTTTTTTTCTGCTGTCCTTGCGGGAGATGGGAAAAACCCCGGGAAGGTCCGGACGGAGGAGTCCCATCTGTTCGGGCCTTCCTCCGGGGACAGGCAAAGGAAAGACGGCGTTCGCCCTTTTCGTTATGAGGGAGGAAAAGACCGTCCTTCCGTCCGGGAAGAGCTGACTGAGATCTACAGAGGAAGGCACCGCAGTCCCGGAAGAGTCCGTACAAGAGGGAAGGGGGCACGCTGATGCGGGATGTAATTACCCTGACATTGGATCCGCTGGAACAGAGGCTCGTGATTAAAGGATTAGCCGACTTTCGGAATTTGTTGATTGAAAATGAAAGGCCGTTCGGGGAAGTGGATGATCTCCTGGTGAAAATCCTGGAAGCCTCGGAAAAAAGGAGAACAAGGGACCGTGAGGAGAGATAAGTATTCCGCTGCCCATTGGACGCTGTATGTGCTGGCCGGGATGCTGGTTATTCTTCTTGGGATAAGGGTTTCTCCTTATTTGCATGGTGGTTTTGAGGGATTGGTATCCGGTTTAAGGGAAATCCGGGAAAGTCCGTTTGCATTCTCGTGGGAAAACGGAAGTCTTAGAACAGTGCTCCTGTTCCTGCTGATTTATGCTGTGGGATTGGGAGCATTTCTTTCTTCGGACCGGAATTACCGCAGACGGGAAGAGCATGGGTCGGCTGTGTGGGGGAAAACGTCCCGGATCCGGAAAAAGTATGCCGACCCGGAACAGGAGAACAATAAAATCCTGACCCAGCATATGGCATTGTCCCTGGACAGCCGCAGGCATGGAAGAAACCTGAATGTTCTGGTGTGCGGGGGCTCCGGATCCGGGAAAACACGTTTTTACGCTAAGCCGAACCTGATGAATGCATCCTGCAGTTTTGTCGTACTTGATCCGAAGGGCTTAACACGGAGCACAATAAAAAAGCGTTAGGATTCATCGTTCCTAACACTGTAGGAATTGAAGAAAGGAAAGAGTCAGGTTATGGCGGAAAAATACGTTTCTATCAGGGTAACAGCCTTGTATGAGAGACTGTCCAAAGATGATGACCTGCAAGGCGAATCCAACAGTATTTCTAATCAAAGAATATACTTGGAGGAGTATGCGAGAAAACATGGTTTCAGGAATATCCAACATTTTGTGGATGATGGCTATACAGGAAAGAATTTCAAGCGGCCTGGTTTTCAGGAAATGCTTTCCGAAATTGAAAAGGGAAATATCGGAACTGTCATTGTGAAAGATATGAGTCGTTTTGGTAGAAACTATCTGGAGGTAGGATTTTACACCGAAATACTCTTTCCTAAAAAGGATGTTCGCTTCATTGCTGTGAATAACAGTATTGACAGCGATCATCCTATGGATAATGATTTCACACCATTCCTGAACATCATGAACGAATGGTATGTCAGAGACACCTCAAATAAAATTCGGGCAATCTTCAACTCTAAAATGAATGATGGGCAGCGCTGTAACGGCAGCATCCCATATGGCTATAATAGACTGCCTGAAGATAAACAAACCCTTGTGGTGGATCCGGTAGCTTCTAAGGTTGTAAAGCGCATCTTTGAACTAGCTTCCGAAAGAAAAGGTCCCACGGAAATAGCCGCAATACTGACGGCAGATGAAATTCTGATCCCCTCCGCTTATACACTCCGGTATCATCCGGAGCAAAGTAATCACAGATCAGATCCGGACAACTGTCAATGGAGCGGCAGTACGATTTCGGAGATGCTGGGGCGAAGAGAGTATTTGGGACATACTGTCCTTAGAAAATCCATCTCTACAAATTTCAGGTCAGATACCAGACGAGCTGCGACCGAAGACGAAATGCTTATTTTTCCAGATACACACGAGCCGATTATCAGCCAGGATTTATGGGATGCTGTTCAAAAATGCAGAAAACGTATTTGGAGAAAACGGCCTGAAGGAAAAACTGTTTATGTTAGCAGATATTCAGGATTGCTCTTCTGTGCAGACTGCGGGGCCAGAATGACTTACGAGAATCATCTGAGAAAGAATGGAACAAGGTGGTTTAATTATCGCTGTGGAACCTATAATAAAAGTTCCCATAACTGCAGTGCTCACTATCTGCCGGAGAAGGCCTTGGATCAATTGATCCTTCGATCTATTCAGCGTATCTCTGCTCATGTGATCGAAGATGAGGAAGCTTTTGCTAAAGAGCTTCAGATGCAATGGATGGAGCGTAGCGGCGGTAAATCCATTGCTGCTAAAGCGGAGGTCAGCCAAGCACAGAAACGCCTTAAAGAGCTGGATTCTTTGATCACTACTTTATATGAGAACTATGTATCCGGTATCCTGCCAGACAAACAGTACCTCTCTATGGTAAAAAAGTATGATGAGGAACAGCAGCGGTTGG
>JAFPSR010000011.1 GCA_017413675.1 Clostridia bacterium
GAGCCGCGTCAAGGCCGGCTGCACGGGCTGCCGTTACTGCATGCCCTGCCCCAACGGCGTTCACATCCCGAACATTCTGCAGGGATATGACAGAGCTTACATGTTCGACAACATGGATTCCTTCAAGGGTGAATATGCCCGCCTGAAGGCCGACGGTCACGGAGCCGACCAGTGCATCCAGTGCGGTGCCTGTGAGTCCGTATGCCCGCAGCATCTGCCGATCATGGAGCTGCTGCCCACATTTGCCGCCGAACTCGAATAGGATCTGATTCCGCTCTTTCCCTTTCCCGGGGAAAACCTGCAGGATCCTTTCACCGCTGAAAAAATCCGCTTTGGCTGCCAACTGGCCGCCAAAGCGGATTTTTGTTTACCATCGGATTTCCGTGCAGCTGCAGGCAGGCAGGTTCAGCCTTCCGTCCCGGATTCGTTCTCCGGTCGGGGAATAGCAGTTGGCCGCGTCGATTCGGAAAATCTCAGCATCCAAAGGATCCGCACCCGAGATCATCAGTTCTGCTTCTACAGGTTCCTCCCCGGGGTTCGCCAGCAGCAGGATTTTCCTTTCTCCTGCAGCTGCCCCCAATACGAAGATGCCTTCCCCTTCCAGGAACGTTTCGGTTTCCTGTCCCAGCCTGTAGGCCTGGTTGAACATCCTAAAGGCGTAGTATGTCAGGTAGGGTTTCCAGGTGTCCGGATTAAACAGTCCACCGTACTGGCTCGGGCCGATACGGCCGTCATAGTAGGCAAGCAGGCCGACCGGCTTTTTCTGCATTCCAAGCATAACTGCCAGCGCCCCGGCCGCAGCAGCCGGCGTTCCCCTGCTCTCGATCGTATGATGTGGATTCCACTCATCCAGGATATCCTCCGTATCCCTGAATCCGTGTTTTTCCAGCATCCTCCGGCAGTAATCCTCCTGTCGGAGCACTTCCTGCACACTGCCATAACTGTGCCATGAGAAAAAATCCAGCGGAGCCCTATGTTCATTAGAGGAAATATACTCCAGGAATTCATGGGCATAATTCAGCCAGTACTCCCGGATATTGGAAGGATTTGCGAAACCCTTACATTCCGGATCCAGCTTCTCCGGGGCAAATCCGCAGGAAGCATACCCTCCGATCCGAATACTTTCCCCGAAACATTGCTTCAGGTGGATCGCCGTGGTTTCATACAGGCGGAAAAACTCTTCCTTCGTCCCCATCCAGCACATCCCGCCTGTACCGTTCATACTGCCTTCCGGTTCGTTCCAGATCTCCCAGTATCGGATCCCGAATGTATACCCGTCTGCCCATCCTTCATTATAATGGCGGATGACATGTTCACAGATCCTGGCCCACTTTCCATAGTCCCTGGGCGGGAAAACCCGGTACGCCCTGACCTTGACGTAGTTTTCGATCGTGACACCCAGACGGAAAATGGGTTCGCATCCCTGTTCCATAAGGTGTTCGATCAGCCAGTCCGTAAAGACAAAATCGTAGGATTCCGCAAGTGTCTCATCCGCATCGAAATCCGGAAACAGATTGGGAATATCCACAAATCTGGATCCTCCGAACATTCCGCCCACGTCATGCAGCCGGGAATATGGGAATCCCGCCTCCCCGATATAGTGAAACAGGGTATCCTGCAGTCCCAGGATCGGGGGCTGCCCAATCCCGTGCATGGGTTTGATTTTCCCGACTGTTTTTGTAAAGTCTGCCCGAATCCGCATTCCTGCCGCCTCCCGGACATCATAGTTTATAAATCCTGTGTCTCCTCTTCCGTTTCCGATACCGCGATCCGCAGAGCCTGTCGGATCACACCGGACTCGTAGCCGCGTCTCTGCAGGGAAGCATATGCCCTCTTCCTCGACTGCTCATCCTTCTGCCCGCGGAGAGCCTTCCGGGCAAAAGCGGCCGCTGTTTCGATTTCCGCTTCCTCATCCAGTTCCCGCACGACATCCATGGCTGTATCCCTGTCGATCCCGGAACGGATCAGTTCCATTCTGACCTTTCGCCGTCCGCCCTTCCTCTGCCTGACTTCAGCATACCTTTGGGCAAAACGTTCATCGTCCAGGTATTCCAGTTCCTTGAGCCGTTCCACAACCGCATCCACCGCTTCTCCCGGATATTCCTTTTTCTCCAGGTAATCCCGCAGCTGTTTTTCCGTCCTCTCGCGGCGGGTAAGATAGTACAGGGAGAGAGAAAACGCCTTTTCCACCTGCTTTTCCGGGGAAAGGGATGCAGGATCCGTCTTTCTTCTTTTCACATTGCTCATCTTACGTTCCTTACCGTCAGCAGGCGCCCGGCCTGCGCATTCAGGACCTTTCCCTCCGCAAAGGCCGGCTTTCCGTTCACGAAGACCATTTTCACGCCTTCCGCCATCCGGTCCGGTACCCCGTCAGATCCTCCGAACCATGCCGTATCCCGGTAGGATGCGGGATCAAAGACGACCAGATCCGCATCGGCAGATTCCCGGAGACGTCCTTTCCCGGACAAACGGAACAGCTTTGCCGGGAACAGGGTGACCTTGGCGATTGCCTGCGGCAGCGTCATCTTTCTTCTGACTATCACCATCTGGTGGAAAAACCGGGCAAAACTTCCCGCTACCTGCGGATGTCCTTCCCCGGGTGCATATTCTCCGGCATCGGAAGAAAGGGCACAATATGGCTTTTCCAGGATCCTGTACACTTCCTCCTCCGTTCCGGACATTTCCAGAAGGGCTTCCCTTCCGTGTTCCGCACGGGCGTGCCGGTACAGTTCCGGCGTCAGAACTTCCCCTTTATGATCGCCGGTTGTAATCATAAACCGGTCGTATCCCATCTTTTCAACGTACTCCTGCTCGAACAGGGGGGACCCCAATCCGGAGACCCACCAGGTATACATTCCGGAATCAATCCAGACATCCGCCCCGTTCCGCCGGGCAGCTTCCACCACCGCCAGCGCATCCGTAAGCAGTTTTTCCTGCACCCCGTACTGATAGACAAAATGGGAAATCAGGAGCCTGGTCCCCGCTTTGCGGCTGGTCTCGATCACCCGTTCCAGATGTCCCAGGTCATCCTCCGTATCCAGCTGGGTATCCACTGCGGTAAACCCGCCGTGTTCCCCGGCCAGATGCATAAGTTCCTCGACTTCCCCGTAAGTATATCCGGGAGCATATCCCAGACCGAATGAGATCCCGATAGCTCCCTGTTCCATGGCTTTTTCCGCAAGGGCACACATCTGGATAACTTCTTTGCCGGTTGCTTCCTGGTAACGGTCAATTCCCAGGACGTTCCGGATCGCATTGTGTCCCACATAGTCCATCTGGTTGATCAGGAATCCTTCTCTGCAGCGTTCGGTAAAGGCTGCAAAGTCCGCAGGACCGCCTCCGCAGTTCCCGCCAACCGTGGTCGTAACCCCCTGCGCCAGGGAAAGAGTCCCGGCACGCGGCCGGCACTCTATATGAGCATGTACATCGATCATCCCCGGTGCGACATACCATCCCTCCAGATCGTATTCCGTCTCTCCCTGCAGGGTATTCGCCGCGGCAACAGCCGCGATCTTCCCGTCTCTGATTCCCAGATCTCCGGGAACAACGGCTTCTTTCTCCGGATCGACCAGATATACCTTTTTCAGTACGGTTTCCAACATTTCAAAATCCTTCTGTTTCCCGCCTGCAGACTGTTTATTTGCCGGCAACCTTCATGCCCCGCACAAGGAAGCAGGGGGAACCGATGCTTGCCCCGCCGCCGGGCATGGAGAATTTCAGATCACTGCCGACAGCCTCGCACCGTTTCAGCAGATCGTAATAGTTCCCGGCCAGCGTGATCTGGTTTACGGGACGCACTTTTTTCCCGCCTTCCACCAGGAAGCCTTTCGCCAGCAGGGAAAAATCCCCGCTGATGGGGTTCGCCCCGGCATGCAGACCCGACAGGGAAGTAATATAAATGCCCCTGTGCAGTCTGGCCATCATGGCTTCCAGGCCTTCCGTTCCTTTTTCTATATAGAAATTCGTCATGGAAACGCCGACCGGAGAGGCATACCCGGCACGTCCGGCATTGCCTGTCGTCGCAATTCCCTGTTTATGAGCTGTCTTCAGGTTGTGCAGCAAGGTACAAAGCCTTCCCTTTTCCACAATCAGCTTATTCCGGGTGCTGACGCCCTCCCCGTCGAAACTGCGGGATGCAAAGCCGCCCGGGAGCAGGGGATCGTCATGGATTGTCAGGCAGGGGGCCGCAATCACCTCCCCTTCCTTTCCCTGCAGCAGGGACAGCCCCCGCTGCGCCGCATCGGCGGAAAAGATATCCCCAAAGCAGGCAATCAGGTCCGTCATGGTTTCATTTTCGAACAGGATGTCATACGTCCCGGATACCAGGCTTTCACTGCCCAGATAGCTGCGTGCGTCTTCCACGCCCCGCTTCGCGATGTCGGCATAGTTCTGGAGATCCAGATCCCTGCCGGCATAATAGGCAAACCCGTCCTGCATGCTCTGTCCGGCATCGGTCAGGATCGGTTCCAGGCAGGCAAACCCCAGGTTGCTGTGTCTCTCCAGTTCCAGTCCGAGGCTGTTCCGCAGCAGCGTTTTCCCGGAAGACGTGGATACCATACAGTGCGTCACCTTCTGGGCCCCCAGCTGCAGGGCTTCCTTTTCCATGGACAGGGCAAACTCGATCTTGTCCCTTTCCGTCATGCGGTCCAGTTCCTCCCGGTAGATTCCTTCCACCGGGGTATAGCTGTCCCCGGCTTCATGAATAAACTGGCGGTCCGGATTCTCGATCAGCAGCGCGTTTTCCTTGGCTGCCGAAACCAGCATTTCCACAGCGTCCTCATCCAGAACCTGTGTGCTGGCATATCCCATTCGGTCATTGTACAGTCCGCGGAAGGACAGTCCGCCCTCGCTGCAGACATTATATTCGTCAATTTCTCCGGAAAAAACCGTTACGGAAAAGCTTTCCGCGTCGCTGGCATACACCTCACAGGCGGCAAATCCTTCCTGTTTGGCCCGGGCAAAAAGAAGATCCATAAATTTTCTGCGTTCCATGCTGCCCCTCCTTACTGTGCGCCGCCGACGGTAATCTGCGTTACCCGAATCAGCGGCTGTCCGACATTAACCGGGATGGACCCGGACAGGCTTCCGCACATGCCCTGCCCCAGGCCGAGATTATCGGAAACCCGGTCTACATGCAGGAGAATCTCGTCTCCTTTCCCGATCAGGGTTGCCCCCCGTACCGGTTCCGCAATCTTTCCGTCGCGGACCCTGTAGCCTTCCATGACGGCAAAATTGAATTCGCCCGTTACCGGGTTGACGGATCCGCCGCCCAGCTTGGCTGCATAGATCCCATCCCCCATCGTGGAGAAAATTTCTTCCCGTCTGTCTTTCCCGGGACAGATGAACGTGTTCGTCATCCGGCTCGTCGGTGCATAGGAATAATCCTGGCGCCGCCCGGAACCGGTCGGTTCCATACCCATACGGCGCGCATTGAACTGGTCTATGAGATATCCCTTCAGAATCCCGTTCTCGATCAGCACATTCCGCTGGGACGGACATCCTTCATCATCGATATTGATGGATCCCCATTCGTTGGGGAGAGTCCCGTCATCCACTGCCGTGACGCAGTCCGCCGCTATCTTCTGTCCCAGCTTTCCGCAGAAAACGGATGCTCCTTTAGCCACAGATGTGGCTTCCAGGGAATGCGCACAGGCTTCATGGAAGATAACGCCGCCGAACCCGTTCTCAATCGCAACGGGCATGATCCCGGAAGGACACTTGTCCGCATGAAGCATGGTCACCGCGATCCGGGAAGCTTCTTTCCCCAGATCCTGCAGGGGCAGTCCCTCAATAAACTCAAATCCCCGCAGAGCCCCCGGCGATACACTGCCTGTCTGGTTCTCGTTCCCGTCAGCCGCAACCGAACGGACCGAAAGCCGTGTCCGGATCCGCCGGTCGGATACAAACAGCCCGTCAGAATTGGCGATCCAGACTGTCTTATCCCCGGCCGCAATGGATCCCAGCACCTGGGAGATCTCCGGACTGTATTCCTTGGCCGCCGTACAGGCCTCCCGCAGCGCTTCGGCATACCGTTTCCCTTCCACATCTCCCGGGACAATTCCGACAGGGTGGATATTGGAAGGGATTTTCGTGAAGAGGCGCAGGTCCCCTCCGGTTTTCTTCATCTCCCCGATGGCCTGGGCAGCCTGTTCAGCGGCACGGATCAGACCTTCCTCCGTTCCGAGGTTGGTGTAGGCATAAGCAGACCTGTAATGGTCGTACACACGGATCCCGGCCCCGAAAAACCGGGCCTTGTTGGCATTTTCCACCTTCCCGTTCAGAAAGGAAGTGCTGTTGGACAGATTGTCCTCCATGTAAATCTCCGCAAAATCCCCTCCAGAAGAGAGGGCTACGGACAGAACTTTCTGGGCAACTCTCTGGGTAAGCATCATTTACCTCCATACTGAATAATTCGCCGTCTCACGGTTCGATCTTCCTGGATCGGCGCAGGGCGCGGATTCGGGTTTCAAACCCTTCATCCGTAGGTTCGTAATAGACATCATTTCGTGCGTCTTCCGGCATATAATCCTGCCGGATATAGTGGCCGGGATAATCATGCGGGTATTTATACCCTGTCCCGCTCCCAAGGCGTTCCGCTCCTGCATAATGGGTATCCCGAAGATGCACAGGCACCGCGTTGTTCCCTGCTTTTTCCGCCGCAGCCATAGCCCTTTCCATAGCCACAACGGCGGAATTGGATTTGGAACTTTCGCAGACCGTTATGATCGCTTGGGTAATATTGACATTGGCTTCCGGCATGCCGACAAATTCAAGGGCCTGTCCCGCAGCAACCGCCGTTAAGAATGCATTGGGATTTGCCATCCCCACATCCTCACTGGAGTGGACGATCAGGCGGCGTACGATGATCCGGGGATCCACCCCGTTCTTCAGCATCCGGGCATACCAGGCAAGCGCTGCGTCCGTATCCGACCCGCGCAGGGATTTGCAGAATGCCGAAAGCATATCGTAGAACAGGCTTTCATCCATCTGCAGCACACGCTCCTGAATGCTTTCCTGGGCCACTTCCAGATTCACTACAATTTCCCCGTCCGTGTTCGGAGGCGTTGTCAGGACTGCCAGTTCCAGTGCGTTCATCGCGTTGCGCACATCCCCGTTCGCAACGAAGCACAGGTGGTCCATCGCATCCTTTTCCACCCGGACACGCAGGTTGCCGAACCCGTTTTCCTTATCCGCAAGCGCGCGTTCCAAAGCCTTACGGATATCCTCCCCCGTAAGGGGATAAAACCGGAACAGGCGGCACCGGGAGACTATTGCCGGAGTCATGGCAATCACCGGGTTTTCCGTTGTGGAACCGATGAAATGAATAGTTCCCTTCTCGATGGCCGGAAGAATGGAATCGCTCTGTGCCTTGGACCAGCGGTGGCATTCATCCAGGAGAAGATAGGTACTTTTCCCGTACAGTCTGGCCTGCTCGGCATTGCGGATCACTTCCCGCACTTCGGCGACCCCGCTGGTTACCGCATTCAGTTTGACAAATTCGGACTGGGTTGTCTGCGCAACGATACTGGCCAGCGTGGTCTTCCCGCATCCGGGAGGACCGAAAAAAATGCAGGATGTCAGGCGGTCCGCCTCTATCGCCCTGCGAAGAAGCTTTCCGGGGCCGACAATGTGGCTCTGCCCCAGGAAATCATCCAGGGTTTTCGGACGCATCCGGTCTGCCAGAGGAGCCAGCCGGTCCTGTGTGAACAAAGTCATATCCTTATCCTTTCTGTCAGGAATCCTGTACATAGAAGGTGTTCCCGCCGATAAATTCCCGCAGGATGCTGGTGGGCGGAATCTCATCTATTTCCCGGATCGGTGTGAAATAATTCAGGAATTTCACAAGAGCCCGGCTTTGGGCATAGAACGGACTGTCATGGGTGATTTCCTTCAGGAGGGGATGGAGGATGGGACGGATCACGTTTACTTCATACACCAGGGAAGAATTGAACATGACATCCGCGTCTTCCTGGTACGGGAAAATCCACTTTTCTTCCCCCTGCCGTACCTTTTCCCACATGGACAGGGTTTCTTCAACGGAAGATCCCCGTGTATAGTAGTCACGCACCATCCTGCGAAGCAGGCGCGAGTCACTGGTATGGATCCGGTTCTGATCATCCAGATTCAGCACCGTCAGGGCAGAAAGGTATATTTTGAAGCGGTCCGCGGAATCCACAAAATCACTCAGGACCGGGTTCAGGGCATGGATGCCCTCGATCAGGACCGGGTGCCGGATATCCGCATGCATCGGGATGGTTTCCTTTTTTCTCTCCCCGCTCCGGAAATCATAGACCGGGATCTGGGCTGTCTTTCCCTCCAGAAGGTCCCGAAGGTTCTGCTGGAACAATTCTATATCCAGAGCCCGGATATCCTCGTAATCCTTCTCCCCGTTTTCGTCCAGAGGAACCATACTGCGGCCCTTATAGTAATTGTCCAGGGAGATCAGCGCCGGCGTCATGCCCAGGGTAGTCAGCTGCACGCACAGACGGTTCAGGAAAGTCGTTTTGCCGCTCGAGGACGGACCCGCAATCAGGACAGCCTTCGCTCCGGAATGCAGGACCTGGTCCGCAATGGATGCTATGCTTCTTTCCTGCAGCGCTTCATTGACCCGGATAAAGGAACGGATCTCCCCATCCCGGATCTTTCGGTTGATATCCGAAACACGGCTGACGTTCAGGATTTCGCTCCAGGATTCCGCCTGGGCAAAAACAGCAGAAAGCTTGGGGCTGATCAGGGGCTGCAGGCACCGCGCGGAATCCGCCGGATCCGGCAGGAGCAGCTGGAATCCCGGATAGCTGAGCACTGCATCGAACCTTGTCAGATATCCCGTCGATGGGACCATTTCCCCGTAAAAATACTGCAGCATGCCGTCGCAGTCGTACATATCAAAATAATCCACCGGCCGCCATTCCAGCAGCTGGGTCTTATCCTCCTGCCCAGTCCGGGAGAAATAATCCTGGGCTTCCTTCACCGTATGCCGGCTGCGGATAAACGGAAGATCCTTCTGCGCCAATTCCCGCATCTTTTCCAGAAGGGCTTCCAGATCCTTTTTGAGGAACGGATGCCCCAGGTTGCGGACGGAACAGTAAACCCCGCCGCCCATACTGTGTTCTACGACAACACGGGTTCCCGGGAGCGCATCCCGGGCAGCCAGCAACATCAGGAAGATCAGGGATCTTTCATAGATCCGGACTCCTTCCCTGTCCTGGAGGGTCAGGTATTCAACATCCCGGTGCGTGTGCACTTCCCGCTGCAGGGAGAAAACTTCGCCTCCCACGCGGACGCCGTACACATCGTTATACCCCAGCAGTCCGGCCAGTTTTTCATAGGTTATTCCCTGATTGTCGACCAGGGTTTTCTTTTTTACGATTCTGCTCATAGCAATTCCTCACTTTGTCAGACCGGAAACAAGAAGCGCGCATCCCTGCGCGCCCTGTCTCAGTCTCTGCGGACCACTTTGGCTCCACCGGCCCGCATGGCCTTTCTTTTGCTTCTGGCAATTGCCTGCATGGTCCGCTGATCCAGCTTCTTTCCGTACAGATATCCCAGGAAAACCATCAGGGGAAATACCAGGGAGGCCCCCAGCACAATAAACGGTTTGTATGCCAGCGCCGTTGTATTCAGGATCAGGACATAAATGCCCATAAAGGATCCGGTTGTCAGGGACAGGTACGGGCTTAGCACGTCAAACAAGGCCCCGCCGTCAAACAGAGCTGCTGCCGCACAGACCAGCGCCGGCAGGATGATCAGGCTGTGCCCGGCCAAAGGTGCCAGCAGTCCGCGCATAGGATTGTACACACGGCTGAGCTCTTCGTGCGACGGTTTCTTCCCGGTGTCCTTCTCGACAGTCATCAGGAGGCGGGTAAAGCGCATATCTTTTTCCCCGTGCAGCATACCCGTTGCCAGGGCAATCAGCGAATACAGGAGAACCGATGTACACGTTACTGTAATATCCAGCCACAGATGCTGTCCTCTCGGGATCAGCGCTACTGCGAGCAGGAGCGTAACAAACATGGCAACCAGGAGTGTCTCTGCAGCAAATTTCCAGAATTCCTTCATTTATCCATCCCTCTGTATCCCGGTTTTCCGGAGTCCAACCTCGGTCAGGATCCAGTCTACCGGCTGGTCATCCCCGTCATGGGGAAGCATATCTGTCAGCATTTCTTCATAACAGACACCGACGCGTACAGCACGGCTCCGTTTCAGATACCGGTCATAATATCCCCCGCCGTATCCCAGACGGTATCCCTGCCCGTCTATACTCAGTGCCGGGCACAGGATCAGGTCCAGCTGCCCGGGCGGGATCGTTTTGCTCCCTTCGGGAGGTGACGGGATCCCGAAGCGATCATTCCGCAGCGTTCCTTCATAAAGGCCCGCTTCCATGTGTCCGTTATCCCCGATCATGGGAAGACAGAACACCCTGTCCTTTCCGGCGCACAGCAGGGAAGTCAGGTCCGCTTCACTTCCGATCGCCCAGTAGGCAAAAACCCGCTGCGCATCCCGGTACAATCCGGAGCCGGCCAGACAGGCTGCCATCCTTTCCGAAGCCTCACGGCGGTAGGTGCCGGGCAAAGTATCCCTTTTCCTTTTCAGGAATGCACGCAATTCCCGCTTGGCCGTCTGGATATTCCTTTCCATCTTACGGGTTCGGATACTTCATGATGCGCGGGACACGGGCCGTAATCGCCAGAAGCACTTCGTAGCTGATCGTGTCGGCCCATCCGGCAATCTCATCCGCGTCAATCTTTTCATCCCCCTGCTGTCCCAACAGGACAACGGGTTCCCCGGGCTTGACAAACGGCAGGTTGGTGATATCCACCATCATCTGGTCCATACAGATATTTCCCAGGATCCTGCAGCGTTTCCCCCGGATCAGGACACAACCGCGGTTGCTGATCCGGCGGTGATACCCGTCCCCGTACCCGACAGGGAGGGTCGCGATCCGCATCCCCCGGTCCGCTGTGAATGTCGCGCCGTAGCTGATGGAGCTGCCCGCTTCCACCGCTTTCACAAAGGAAATCTCGGAATGGAAGGACAGCGCCGGTTTCAGGGGAATCGGCCGGGTGGTCGTCTCGGACGGATAATAGCCGTACAGGGCGATTCCGGCGCGGACCATATCAAAGTACGCTTCGGGATAATCCAGAATTCCGGCCGAATTGGCCGCGTGGCGCAGCGGGGCAAGCCTCCGCTCATCCAGGGGCGCACACAGTTCCCGGAACTTCTCGATCTGCATCCGGGTATAGTCCCCGGGCATATCCGCACAGGAAAAATGGGTAAATGCCCCGTCCAGCACGACATGCGTCCTGCGCGACATGCTTTGGATCAGCAGTTCCACTTCCTTCACATTCCGGAAGCCGATCCTGCCCATCCCCGTATCCATTTTGACATGGGCATGCGCAATGTTGCCCAGTTTCTTGGCTGCCATATCCAAATTGTACAGCACTTCCATATCCGGGACTGTCTGCGTCAGGTCGTAGGCGACCGCCGCTTCGGCTCCTTCCGCCGTAACCGGCCCCAGCACCAGGATCGGTGCCCGGATGCCTGCTTCGCGGAGCTGGACACCTTCCTCCACCAGAGCTACAGCCAGCGCCCGGCCACCAGCGTGCAGGACCGTTCTGCTGGTTTCCACCAATCCATGTCCGTACGCGTCCGCTTTAACGGCTGCCATCAGGTGCACGCCTCCGGGCAGAAGGCCCCGCAGCGCATGCACATTTTCCGCAATGGCACCCTGATCTATTTCTACATAGGTTGGACGATATTCCCGCATGTTGATTCCTCTTCTGTTTCTATGTTCCGGGACTGCCGCCGGTTCTCCGGCCGGACAGCCCCCTAATTCCGAAAAAGCACAAAAAAATTATAGCATATCTTCCTGTGAAAAGATATGCCAAACGATATTCGACCGACCGGACCGGGAGCTACAAAACCAGAAGCAGGAGGCTTGTAGTGAGCACCGGGAACATGCCTCCCAGGCATAATTGTCCCATGGTATGCCTCTTGAGACGGATGGAAGACCAGAATACAAACGGGACCATCAGCAGCACCGTTAGCCCCCAGGATCCGAAACAGACAGCCAGCATGAACGCAGGTCCGCAGACTCCGGCGGCATGCCCGCTGCCAAAGATATGAAAACAGAAGGAAAAAAGAGCAATCATGCATCCGGAAACCAGGTAGGTCAGCGACATCATCCATTCCAGACGATCCCCACCGAAAAAGGCACACCACAGGACATAAAGGAGGTATCCGGCAAGCGAAAACAGAAGAGCGCAGGAACGCTGTGTTTTCCTTCCTCCTTTATGCAGTCCGGGAACCAGACGGCAGAGCGGGTAGGAAAAAAGAGGAAGAAGACACAGGAATACCAATGGACACCATAAACGGAATTCAGGATCCTTGGCATCGAGAATCAGGGAGAGCAGGATCACCAGGACAGGCGGTACCGTAATGATCCGAATCCAAAGGGCTATCCGGTCTAACCAGTTTCTCATGGAATCTCCTCCCTTTATCTAATCTTGCATATTAGTTTATCTAGTTATAGTATATATTTCTGCCCATTTTCTGTCAAGATGATAAGTTGGATGATGTGAATATCCATATGCCTTCCGGGAACATCGGAAAGCGCATCTCCTGTTTTCTCCGCATTCCAGGCTTCCTTCCCGGGTTTCCCGAAATAATCTCATGTACCTGGAAAAAATGTCATCTCCGTCTTTTCCTTCCGGTTTTCATCTGTATCCCGGAAAAAACCGGATTCCGCTTGTCTTTTTTTTCGTACGGGAATATTCTATGTATATAGAGATGCAAAAATATCAAGAACC
>JAFPSR010000012.1 GCA_017413675.1 Clostridia bacterium
CCGAAGGTATGACGGAATCGCCGAGCGTCCTGGTGTCCAACCAAGCGCGCTGTCAAGTGTCAGCAACTGAACCGCCGCTTGCGGGACCGCATGAGCGGTGGTGTGGGAGGACGGGGGTTAGCCACCCCCTCCTACCCGATTTTGGAGTAAATCAGTCTTCTTCCTCTTCCACATTCGGTTTCGTCCATCCTTCCGGAAGCGGGCGTCCGACTTTGGCAAAATAATCCTCCAGTGCCGTTTTCAGGGCCTGTTCCGCCAGCAGGGAGCAATGCATCTTGATTGGGGGGAGACCGTCCAGAGCTTCCGCCACGGCGGCATTTGTCAGTTTCATGGCTTCGTCGATATGTTTCCCTTTGACCAGTTCAGTGGCCATGGAGGAAGTCGCAATTGCCGCGCCGCAGCCGAATGTTTTGAATTTGACATCCTGAATGATATCATTTTCAATCTTCAAATAAATGCGCATGATATCTCCGCACTTGGCATTGCCGACGGTGCCTACACCGCTGGCATCTTCGATCTCGCCGACATTGCGCGGATTCATGAAATGATCCATAACTTTTTCAGAATACATGGGACAACCTCCTCGTTAAGACTTTGCTTTCTGTTCACGGATGAAATTTTCATATAAAGGGGACATGGAACGAAGTCTTTCCACAATCTGGGGCAATACTTCCAGAACGGTCTCCACTTCCTCCATGGTGTTCTCCGTATCCAGTGTCAGACGAAGGGAACCGTGTGCAATTTCATGTTCCAAACCAATCCCGAGGAGAACGTGGGAAGGATCCAGGGACCCGGATGTGCAGGCAGATCCGGAAGAACCGGCAATTCCTTTCATATCCAGGGACAGCAGCAGGGATTCTCCTTCGACAAAACGGATGGAGACATTGACATTACCGGGAAGCCGTTTCGTCGGGTGGCCATTCAGACGGATATAGTCGATCTTTTCCAACAGTCCGGAAATCAGACGGTCCCGCAGGGTGATCAGGTATTTGTTGTTTTCCTCCATGTTTTCGACGGCAAGTTCAATGGCTTTGCCCATACCGACGATGGAAGGAATATTTTCCGTACCTGCACGGCGGCTGCGCTCCTGCTGGCCTCCGTCGATCAGGTTGGCAATCCGCAGACCTTTGCGGATGTACAGGGCGCCGACACCCTTGGGGGAGTGGAATTTATGACCGGACAGGGACAGAAGGTCAATATGCATACTCTGCACATCGATCGGGATATGGCCTACGGCCTGTACAGCATCTGTATGGAAGAGAATATGACGGGAGGAGAGAAGTTCCCCGATCTCGGCGATGGGTTCGATCGTCCCGATTTCGTTGTTGGCCATCATGATGGAAACCAGGATGGTATCCTCGCGCAGGGCTTTTTCCACCTGTTCCACACTCACAAGCCCGTCAGCATCTACGGGCAGATAGGTGATTTCAAACCCTTCTTTGGCCAATGCCTGCATGGTATGCAGAACGGCGTGGTGTTCGATAGAGGTTGTGATCAGGTGGCGTCCTTTCTCCTTCAGGGCATGGGCTGCACCTTTGATTGCCCAGTTGTCACTCTCACTGCCGCCGGCTGTAAAGTAGATTTCTTCCGGACGGGCACCCAGCGCTTTGGCAACCCTGCTTCTGGCCTGGTCCAACCCTTTGCGGGCATCCCGCCCAAAGGCATGTACAGAAGAGGGATTCCCGTAAAACTGGGTGAAATAAGGAGCCATTTCCTCCAAGACAGGTTCGGTTACCCGGGTGGTTGCGGCGTTATCCATATAGATTTTGTTCATAGATTCCTCCAAGTAAACCATTTATGGAAAATATGTGATTATTTGTTCAGTATGGGAGACGTTTTTCTGTTCCTGTGTTATGATACCACTGAACAGGCGGTTTTGTGAATTTCCCTTATTCCTATTAAAATAATAGGAATTACAATCAAAGAATAGCATACTCCTTACGGAATGTAAAGAGAAGACCGTCAAATTAACCAAGAATTCACCTCACGCGCGGAACCGGTACAGGAAGCCGTGACGGAGGGGTCCGGGAAGAGGAGAAACAAATTGAAAAAGGTATATATACTCCTGGCCGTATTGATTGCCATGTCTGCAGCTACCCTGGCATTCGCCGCTGCTGGCTTTTTCCGTACAGGTTCGACGGAAACGCCCAACGGGGAGATACGGAAAGAAACAGAGGATATTGTTCAACCCCAGCAGAACAATGCTGGTCGGGGTTTGGATTTGAATGAGAAACTGGGAGTTTCCTTTCTGAACACAGATCCGATGATCTCCGTAACGAAGAATACGGTTTCATTCTATGTATATTGCCTGGATGATACAGCATGGCAGAAAGCGGAGAAGGAATTCTCCGCCAGGGATGGACTGTCACAGATCCGGAACGGGATCATGATTCAGACTCATGAAGATGCGTTTGATATGATCAATACGCAGATTATGGACCTTGTACACATCGAATACTGGCCTTCCGTAGTGGACGGGTACAGTTACCTTCAGAGTATAGACGGCGTTCCGGTTACAGAAGGTCGTCTTCCGGATCCTTTTGTGGGAACCTTCGTACTGCTGGATTCGCAGAAAAAGCAGGTTTGTATCTACCATTTTGAGGAAGAAGCATCGTAAAGCCCATATTGAAAAAAAGAGGCCTTATGCAGCTCTTACATCACAGCTGCATAAGGCCTTTCTTTATCTGGGGTTATCTGCGGATATCGTTGGGATAAAGCGGGAACTTTTCACAAAGTGCGAGTACCTGTTCCTTGACTTCTTCCACCGCGCTGTCGCCTTCCCGGATGATCCGGCTGATCATATGGGCGATCTTGATCATCTCTTCTTCCTTCATACCGCGGGAGGTAACAGCGGGAGTGCCGATACGGACACCGGAAGTAACGAAAGGAGAACGGGTTTCAAACGGGATGGTGTTTTTGTTTGCCGTGATATGGGCATTATCCAGCCGGCGTTCCAGATCGCGTCCGGTTACATCCGTATCCCGGAGGTTCAGAAGCATCAGGTGGTTGTCCGTACCGCCCGAAACCAGCTTTACACCTTCTTCCAGGAAGGTTTTGGCCATGGCCGCGGCATTGAGGACAATCTGGTGCTGGTACTGCTTGAAGGACGGATCCTGGGCCTCTTTGAAGCAAACCGCTTTGGCGGCGATGACATGCATCAAAGGTCCGCCCTGGGTGCCCGGGAAGATGGCGGAATCGATTTTCTTGGCCAGTTCCTTGCGGCAGAGAATCATGCCGCCGCGGGGACCGCGCAGGGTCTTATGGGTGGTCGTGGTTACGATGTCCGCATAGGGAACAGGAGAAGGATGCTCTCCGGCAGCAACCAGACCCGCAATGTGGGCCATATCCACCATGAGGTAGGCGCCGACTTCATCACAGATTTCCCGCAGCCTGGGGAAATCAATGATCCGGGGATAAGCGGAAGCACCCGCTACGATCATCTTCGGGTGATTTTCAAGGGCGAGACGGCGCAGTTCGTCGTAATCGATAGTCTCGGTCTCTTCATTGACGCCGTAGGGAATAATATTGTAGTTTTTGCCGGACATGTTGACCGGGCTGCCATGGGTCAGATGGCCGCCGTGGCTCAGGTTCATACCCAGGATGGTATCACCGACATTCAGAAGGGCAAAATAGACGGCCAGGTTTGCCTGGGCACCGGAATGAGGCTGTACGTTGGCATGATCAGCTCCAAAGAGCTCACAGGCACGTGTCCGGGCCAGTTCTTCGGCAATATCCACGAACTGGCAGCCGCCGTAATAGCGCTTGCCGGGATATCCTTCTGCATATTTATTCGTCAAGTGGCTGCCCATGGCTGCCATAACGGCGGGACTGACAAAGTTTTCACTTGCGATCAGCTCCAGATGATTGCGCTGGCGGGTTAGTTCCTTGTCCATGGCATCAAACAGTTCAGGGTCCACTTTGGAAATGATTTCAAGATCGATCATAACAGTAATCCTTTCCCGAAGAATTCTGGAAAAAGCATAGCATGCACCAACCCGTTGGAAAAAGGGAATTTCTGTAAAAATCCGTGCATATATATGAAAAGAACCCGGATAACCTAAGGCTTTCTGGGTCCGTAGTACTGATAATAGGTGCAGGAGAGGGGACCGTTGCGGACAACCCGCCGGTGGCTTGGCTTTTTCCCGAACGCACTCTCAAAATGGGGCAGGGCGGAAATGACGTGGCAGGACCAGGTCGGCATGGAACGGAAGACGGTGCCGAACGCGTGCATCGTATCCCGGACAGTCTTTTCGTCGCTCATCCTCTCTCCATAGGGAGGATTGGTTACGATCGTGCCGTATTCCCCCAGGGAAGCGGTGCTGCGGACATCCTGCCGGATGAATCGGATCCCGGAATCCACACCGGCCCGTGCAGCATGATGTTTGGACATCCGGATCGCGGAAGGATCGATATCTGCCCCGATAATTTCCAGCGGCCGGTAAAAATCGATACGGTCGGCTACTTCCTGCCTGGCTTCCTTCCAGATGGAAGCAGGGAATAGCGGGTATTGTTCAGCCCCGAACCGGCGGCCGAAACCGGGAGCGATATCCCGGGCATACAGCGCCGCTTCGATTGGAATGGTACCGCTGCCGCAGAAGGGATCCAGGAAGGGGGTGTCCCCGTTCCAGTGGGTCAAAAGGATCAGAGCGGCAGCTGTGGTTTCCCTTAGGGCAGCCGGTCCGTTCAGATCGCGGTACCCACGTTTGTGCAGGGGTTCCCCGCTCAGGTCCAGGCTTAAAGTTACCTGGTTGCGCCAGATGTGCGTTTCGATCGGGTAGGACACCCCGTTCTCGGGCATTTCATGAAGATGATAGGCCCGGCACAGATTATCCGCAATTGCTTTCTTTACAATCCTCTGGCAGGAAGGTTCATGTGTCAGCTGGCTGTTGACGGTTCTGGCGGAAACGGGGAAGGCCGCGTTTTTCGGCAGACATTCGGATAAAGGAAGCGCATAGACCTGGTCATACAGTTCATCAAAGCTCTGAGCAGGGAAAGAGCCCAGGACCAGACGTACACGTCCCGCAGTCCGGAGAAAAAGGTTTGCCCTGCATCCGTCCAGTGCACTGCCCCAGAACCGCACGCGGGAGGTCTGGGTATCCAGGACTTCCAGACCGAGATCCTGCAGTTCCCGGGCGGTCACTCCCTCCAGGGCATAGGATGTGCTTGCAATAAATTCCATATGATTATTGATTCGCTTTCTGCTTATACTGCAATACTTCCTCTTCCGTCATAACGGAAAGGATTTCGGGGGTAAAGCTTCCTTTTTTTGCCATTTTCGGCTCGAACAGACGAAGAATCACGTAAACGACAGCGCAAAGCAGGATCCCGCAACCGGCAGCAGTGAGGTCCGGGTTCCATGTTGTCTGCAGGAGGTCCGGAAGCCGGGAACCCAGATACAATCCAATCAGAAGGAAGGCAAGAGGAATTCCGTATACAAGCAGGGATGCAGTCAGGATTTTCCTGCTGGGCAGGGAGACAATCAGATAGTCTCCGACCTTGGCGTCCACAGTGTTGCGGACATCCAGGTGCATGCCGTGTTCACTCATTTCACAGGCTCCGCATTTGTCACACATGGAGCTGCGTTCAAAATCCAGATGGAGCATTTCTCCGTCAATTCTGGATACATATCCGGCTTCAAGCATGGGGTTCTCCTTCCGGGACAGACAAGGGATTTAACAGGGTACGGACGATATATCCGGCAATCACCAGCCCGCAGGCGGGCGGGACAAAACTGATGGAGGCCGGGCTGTGCCTGCCATCCTGATCCGGGGGAACGGAAAGAGGCTGTTCATCCGAGAATACGACAGGCAGGTGCGCAATGCCCAGAGCTTTCAGCCTGGTTCGCATGATTTTTGCCAAAGGATCCATGTAGGTTTTGCTCAGATCCGCAACCCGGAAGCGGGACGGGTCCAGCTTATTCCCGGCGCCCATGGAACTGACCAGGGGAATCCCATGGTCCAAACAGTATTTCGCAACGGCGACTTTGGCATTTACATCATCCACACAATCGGCTACGAAATCCACATTTTTGACGAAACATTCCACGTTTTCGGGAGTGATCCGTTCACAGACGGGATCCAGAATAACCGAAGGATCAATGGAGGAAAGAAGGTGCTGCATGGCATCTGCTTTTTTCATGCCTACGGTATCCTGGAAAGCTACTGCCTGCCGGTTGAGGTTGCTGGGAATGACGACATCGTCATCCACGAGGCGCAGAAAGCCGACCCCGCTGCGGCAAAGGGCAACGGCAGTTTCACCGCCTACCCCGCCGAGTCCGAGCACGGCAACACGCGCGGATTGTAAACGATCAAGGCCATCCTGTCCGATCAGCCGGACGGTCCGGGCATGCAGTTCATTTCTTTCCATAATAGTCCTTCGTCATACAGAAGATCAGGCCCGGAAAACCGGACCAGGCAGTGAATCTTTGTCCGTTTCAGGGCGGGTGCCGTTTCCAATGCATGGTCCGGTTCCTGAAAAACATAAGGCTGCAGATGCAGTATACTGAATCAATCCTGCAAAGTCAAACAGACGGATGGGCTTTGGGTGCATTTTGACTTTTCCCGGGGAGTATGTTACTTTTTCTATATAAGCAATACGCATGGATTCGAAATTCAGGGGGAAAGGAGACTGCTCTGTATGGATCTTCTGACACTGCGGTATTTCAAACAGATTGCAAACGGCAAGACATATTTTGATGTAGCGGAAGAATTCCATATCTCCCAGTCTTCTGTTTCGAAGAAGATCATGCATCTGGAGGAGGAGCTGCACACCAGCCTGTTTGACCGGAGCGGGAGAAACGTGGTACTGACCAGGGCTGGTTCGTACCTGCTGTCCATGATTGACGAGATCGATCCAATCATTACGGATACGGTTCGGAAAATTGAGGGGCTTACGAAACCGAAGGAGATCAGCGTCGGAATTATTCCGCATACCGATTATATGAATCTGGAGATGCGGATCCCGGCCAGTTCTTTCCTGCGGGAAAACCCGGATATACATTTGAATCTTGTTGGGGAAAATTACCAGGATGAAAGTTTTGAATATCTCCGGCGGGACGAAATCGATTTCCTGGTTACGAAACTGTTCCAGATCACAAGGGATTACTGTGAGTATGAAGTTGCGGAAGAGGATCCCATGTACGTTATCCTCCGTCAGGATCACCGGCTGGCAGGGGAAAAAGAGATTGACTTTGCCTCCCTGTATCATGAACATATCATTACTCGGTCCTTTGTGGTCCGCAGGGCCCTGCAGGAAAGCTGCAATGCATTGGGAATGGATATGCTGCCGAATCTGGAATTTGTCCGCAGCCGGACATCGTCCATCAACCGGCTGATGATCCTGAACATGGTCAGTGTGGGACAGGGGATTACCTTCTATTTCCGGAATGACCTGCATCCGCTCAACATGCGAAACCTGGCTATGGTCCCCGTGGTCAATGTCCCCGAGTTTCCGGTGGTTCTGGCCCGGAAAAAAGGAAGGAAACTGGATGACACAGAGCAGAAGTGCTGGGACTATCTGAAACAGGAACTGTCTGTTGCCAATTGGTAGGGAACAGATATACCGGGTTGGGGTTTCTTCGCATCCGGGTCGGCAAGCTTAAGCCGGCCCGGATATTTTCATACTGTTTCCGAAATGGAATTAAGGTTGTTTCCAACAATGAATTGGATCCGGGAATCCGAGGTATCTATAATAGAAGCAAAGAAAGAAACCAAAGAAAGACAGGTGATATTATGTTGACAAAGCTGTATCCGATGGTCCAGTTCAAAAAGGACACATGGGAAATTGACGAATTTGACTGTGCGAGCATTTTCCTGCTGATCGGATCCGAAAGGGCTATGCTGATCGATACCGGCATGGGAATCGGTGACTTGCGCGGAGCCGTAGAGATGATTACGGATAAGCCCCTGACGGTCGTGATCTCCCACGGACATGTGGACCATACCGCAAACGCCAGACAGTTTGACGAAATCTGGATCAACCCCAAGGATGCGGATGCCCCCATCCCGCAGAGCCTGGAACGCCGCCGTTATGATACCGAGCGGATTGCCAGAAGACAGAAGAGCTGCATCGGTGCCCCTTTCACCATGTTCAACCTGTATCCGTACGACATCAATGTCGACCTGCGGGATCCGGCCCCAGATGAGAAAATGCCTGTGATCCATGACCTGTATGACGGTCAGCAGTTTGACCTGGGCGGCGGGCGGATTATTACGGCCTATGAAGTCCCCGGTCATTCCGCCGGTGAAATGGTATTCCTGGACGAGCAGAACCGGATCCTGATTGCCGGGGATGCTGTCAACTTTAACCTCGGTGTCGGGGCTGTACCCCTGGAAACCACCCTGCGTGCCCTGAAACGGATCCGCGACATGGGAGACAAGTACGACGGGATTTATAACGGGCACCATGATTACCGCCCCTTGGGAATGCCGCTGGACGATGACTGCCTGCCCACCATTATTGCCATGATGGAAGATGTCATTGCCGGGCATCTTGTGACCTGTGAGGTTCCCAGTCCCTGGGGACAGGACATGCCGCTGACGTTGCGCGGAAACAAGACGGAAAAAACGGAACCCCTGTTCCCCGGCCAGGTCCGCAGGAAGAGGGTTACAATCCGCCGCGGCCGTAATTTCCTGGGGATTAACCCGGACAATATTTATGAAGAGAAATAAGTCATATCAATCGGGAAAAAACAGAAATTGCGAATGATTTAGAAGAATAGGACCGTTTTACGGCCCTATCCTACTGGAGTTTATGGAGGTATTTATGGAAAAACAGCGTATTACAGGTGAATTTTTTTCGTATGAAACGGATCGCTGCGGAAACGGCGGATTGGAATTGGTAATCTGGAGACCGGAAAAGGAAACCAAATACAGTAAAGTTGCCGTGATTGCCATGCATGCCGGAAGGTATACAAACTTTACCCCGATGAAGGCAATGGCGGAACGCGGATTCATTGCTGCCGGCGTTGCCGCGAAAGGAAGAGGAGTGGCCAGCCTGATGCATGCCATGAACCTGGCAATCCAGGAAGTCAAGAAGCATACCAAGGCCGAAAAGGTTGTCCTAATGGCACACAGCCAGGGCGGATGCGTACTGAGCCTGTATCAGTATATTGCGGAAAACGGGACAAAGAGATTTACCAAGTTTACGGACCGCCTGGTACCGTTCCCTGAAATTGAGCCGTTGGTTCCAGCGGACGGATTGATGATGCTGGACGGAAACTACGGCATCATGTCCATGATGGCCCTGGATCCCGGAGTCCGGGTGATGGACGGAAGCTATGAGAGGATCCCGGAACTGGATCTTTTCAACCCGGATAACGGATATAAACCGGGAGAATCCTGCTACTCCGATGATTTCATCCGCGCTTATCAGAAAGCACAGCTGAAACTGTACCGGGACCTGCTGGCCTATGC
>JAFPSR010000013.1 GCA_017413675.1 Clostridia bacterium
ACCCCTTTCAATCTTACCGACGGGAAAACAGCGCCCGCGGTTGCGCGGGCACTGCTTTTTGTAATAGAAAACCCCGCGACTATCGCGTGGTTTTCTATTACAAAAAGCAGAGCGGTCCATTCCGGATTTTCCGGAAAGACCGCTCTGTTTTTTCTCCTCTCAAAACGCATGGCTACAGGGTATTGCGCTTATCCCTGTTCGGACTGCGTTTGAAACAACCGGTTATGCCTCTTCCTTTTTCGAAGAACTGAGGAAACGATACAGGATCGCTGCAATCGCCGCGCCTACCAGCGGAGCGAGGATAAATACCCATACCTGGGCAAGTGCATCCCCACCGGCCAGGAGAGCCGGTCCGAAGCTGCGCGCCGGGTTTACGGAAGTTCCCGTAAACGGAATCCCGAGGATATGGATGAGTGTCAGGGTAAGACCGATTACCAGGCCCGCGACCGCGCTGTTTTCCGTCTTGGAGGTAACCCCGATAATCAGGAAAACAAACACACAGGTCAGGACCACTTCCACCAGGAACGCAATCCCGGCAGAAACGCCCAGGGCACTCGCTTCCCCGTATCCGTTCGTTCCCAGAGCTTCATTGCTCCCGAAGAACAGGCAAAGCAGTCCGGCGCCGGCGATACCGCCCAGGAACTGGGCGATGACGTAGCCGATGAAATCCTTGACCGTCATCTTCCCGGAAAGCAGCATTCCCAGGGAAACTGCCGGGTTGATATGGCAGCCGGAAATGTTGCCCACGGAGTAAGCCATCGCGACAATGCTCAGGCCGAAGGCAAAGGAAATCAGAAGCGTAGAATAAGCCAGCGGAACGGATGCCCCGGCATCACCGAGCAGCGTATTCGCTGCCACGGCGCTCCCGCACCCAAACACGACCAATACCAAAGTCCCAATAAATTCAGATAGATACTTCTTCATGTTTTTCCTTCCTTTCATAAAGAATTTACATTCTGATTATAAACCTCCCATGCGGGACCTGCAATTGTTTTTATTTCGCGGCATCCCACTGCAGGCCGTTCCGTTCGGCAACCTTCTTCAGGTAGGACGTTGCTTTTTCATACTGTTCCTGGGTCTGCAGATGTTCAGCCAACACAGGGACATCGCCCAGTGCCGCGCAGCACTGCAGCAGGGTATCAAAATCAAAGATACCTTCCCCGGGAATCGCTTCATCGATATGCATCGTGAGCCTGTCTTCCACGATCTGGGAATCCTTTGCGTGCACGGAACAGATGAAGCTGCCCAGATGGCCGAAGAAATCCTTTGTAAGTTCCCCCGTATGGTAAACCCGGTCGATCGAATTGATCAGGTTTGCCATATCCACATGGACCCCGAACTGCGGATGGTTCACACAGTCAATCAGCTTCTGTGCGGACTCCCGGCTGTTCGGATAAGCCCAGGGCATCGGTTCCAGGGCATACTTGACTGTTTTCGGCTGTACCTCTTCCAGAATCCGGTTGGAAATCCGTACAATCTCCTCGAATGTCTGTTCCGTCAGGTTCTGCGGATGAGGTCCGTCCCACCGTTTCCCGCAGGATCCCGAGATGTTGACCGCGCACCTTGCGCCGATCTTATCGGCGAATGCCAGCCTTTCGATCGAAATCCGGATATTCTGTTCCTTTTCCATCGGATCCTGGGCCAGCAGGTTGTTCCAGATCCCGACTTCCGCGATTACCAGGTTATGTTCCCTGGCCGCCGCAATATACTCCTGTATTTTTGCTTTGGGATCTGACGGCTTAACGGGACAGTACGCTGCGCCATAACCCCTCTCCTTATGGATCGCAATCCATTCTTCCGGACTTGTGTATCCGGTAACCGGTGCACCTAACCGCATATGCTCATTCCTTTCCGTTCTGGTTTCTTCCATTATATTCCGAAAATGAACTGCAGCAAAGGCTGCAAAAACGTATCCCGCAATACAGAACGCTTCTACCCTCCCATACCGGGCACGGGACGGGAAAGGGTTTCTTGCGAGGAACGGCCTAACCGGTAATCCTTCTTTCCTTCCCCTTTTGTTGAGTTTTTGAAAAAAATCTATTCCATATAAAGGAATTGTCCCGCGGACGGAGAATACATACAAAGGCAAAGCTGATGAAGAGGGTTATGTATGGCATCCTATTTTCCCCGTGAATTTGTAGACCGTGTTCTGGAAAACACGGACATCGTCCAGGTCGTGGGCGAATACCTTCCGTTGACCAAAAAGGGACGGAAGCATTGGGGTTTATGCCCTTTTCACGGAGAAAAGACCGCCTCCTTCAGTGTGGACGAAGACAAACAGATGTATTACTGCTTCGGCTGCCATGAAGGCGGGGACGTTTTTCATTTCCTGATGTCCATCGAGCATATGGACTTCGGGGAGGCTGTCACCCACCTTGCCAACCGTGCCAATCTTCCCCTTCCGGAAGTGAAGGAAGAGAAAGCCCGTGAATCCTATGCCTATAAAGAAAGGCTGTATGCTGCCCTGACTCTGGCTGCCCAGACATTCCATGCCACCCTTTACCGGCCGGAGGGAGCCAGTTCCCTGGAATACCTGCATAAGCGGGGACTGGATGACCAGATCATCCGCAGGTTCGGACTCGGTGCCGCGGGGGAAGGCTGGGACAATATCACCACCGTTCTTCTCAAAGCCGGGTATACGGAGAAAGAGCTGACGGACTGCGGAATTTCCGGGAAACGGAACGACCGGGTCTATGACGTTTTCCGCAACCGGGCCATCTTCCCCATCTTCAACAACCGGGGCAAGGTGATCGGGTTCGGCGGCCGGGCCCTGGGCGATGCCCAGCCCAAATACCTGAACAGTCCGGAATCTTCCATATTCAACAAACGGTACCAGCTGTACGGGCTGAATTTCATCAAAGGGCGTTCCCTGCCTGCCCTCCTGCTGGTGGAAGGTTATATGGATGTCGTTTCCCTGGCACAGGCCGGGGTGCGGAACGCCGTTGCCACCCTGGGCACCGCCCTTTCCGTAGACCAGGCCAAGCTGATCAAGCGTTATGCACAGTCCGTCATTCTCTGCTACGACGGAGACAGTGCCGGACAGCGTGCCATTCTCCGCTGCCTGGATATCTGCAAAGAAGCGAACCTTCCCTGCCGGATCCGCCGGATCCCGAATGATATGGATCCGGATGAATATGTCAAAGCCTATGGGCCACAAGCCTTTGAGGATCTCGGGAGCCTGTCCCCCATCCAGTACCGCCTGCAGACCGCCTGGGAAAAAACGGATGCATCCAATGAGGAACAGCGTCTCGCATTCGCGGTGGAAGCTTCCCAGATCATCAGCGAGGAGAAAAACCCCGTGCTGGTGGAAGGATATGTCAACCAGTTGGAGCAGATGACCGGCATCCGTGCCCAGGTCCTGTACCAGCAGATCGGCGTATCGGCCAGAACACAGCCTGCGGAGGAACGCAGGAGACCTCCGGTCCGCCAGAATACGCCGTCCTCCCCGGATGACGACGTCAAAAAAGCGGAACGGAACATCCTGTCCCTGTTTGCTGCCGGCTATAAACCGGCGCTGCGGGAAGTTACGGCCGATGATTTTTCGGATACCCGCCTGCGCGATGTTGCCTCCCGGATCCTGGAAATGGCCGGCGACCCGCTGGCTTCCTCCAAAGCGGTTTCTGAAATCGAGGACGAAGAAGTGCGCAGGTATGTCGTATCCGTCATGCAGGGAACTGCAGCCGACACGGATGAAAAACGGGCCCAGGTCCTGGAGGAGTCCCTGCAGTGTCTGCGTCTGTCCAAACTGGAAAAGCAGATCGATTCCCTGCAGGCTTCCCTGAACGGGCTGAGCATTGACAAACAGCTGAAGATTTTAAAGGAAATACAGGAATTGTCCGCGAAACGGGCTTCCATGAAGGTATATCGAAAGGAGTGAGTCCCTTGTCCAATATGCAGAACGATCCTTCCATGGATTTAGTTATCGAAGAGGGAAAACAGAAAGGTGTACTGACCCACGATCAGATCAACGATGAGTTGGCTGAGATTGAACTGGACACGGAACAATATGAAAACCTGCTGGATACCCTGGACGCCATGGGTGTCGACGTGGTTTCCGACATCGTGGAGATCAACGAACCGAAACCGTCGCAGACGGACATGCAGGATCTGAGCATCCCGGACGGCATCTCTACGGATGACCCCGTACGGATGTACCTCAAGGAAATCGGCAAAGTCCCCCTGCTCACCGCCGAAGAGGAAATCGAAATCGCCATGCGCATGGAAAACGGGGACGAAGCCGCAAAGAAGAAGCTGGCCGAAGCCAACCTCCGCCTGGTCGTTTCCATCGCCAAGCGCTATGTCGGACGCGGGATGCAGTTCCTGGACCTGATCCAGGAAGGCAACCTCGGATTGATCAAAGCGGTCGAAAAGTTCGATTACTCCAAGGGCTATAAGTTCTCCACCTACGCGACCTGGTGGATCCGCCAGGCCATCACACGTGCCATTGCGGACCAGGCCCGTACCATCCGTATCCCCGTACATATGGTGGAAACCATCAACAAGCTGATCCGGGTTTCCCGGCAGCTTCTGCAGGAATACGGCCGGGAGCCCCTGCCGGAGGAAATTGCCAGGGAAATGGCCATTTCCGAGGATAAGGTCCGTGAAATCATCAAGATCGCCCAGGAACCTGTCTCCCTGGAAACCCCGATCGGTGAAGAAGAAGACAGCCATCTGGGAGATTTCATCCAGGATGATGACTCCCCCGCCCCCGCCGACGCGGCTGCCTTTACCCTGCTCAAGGAGCAGCTCATGGATGTCCTGGATACCCTGACCCCCCGGGAGGAAAAAGTCCTGCGCCTGCGTTTCGGTCTGGATGACGGACGGGCCCGGACCCTGGAAGAGGTCGGAAAAGAGTTCAACGTTACCCGGGAGCGTATCCGCCAGATCGAAGCCAAAGCGCTGCGCAAGCTCAGACATCCGAGCCGTTCCAAGAAGCTTCGTGATTTTCTGGATTAAAACCGAATCCTTTCCAAACACAGCCTGCGGGCTGTGTTTGCATACTTCCCTGTTTTTTATCCTTTTCCGGGATGTGAGGCGCCTTCTATGGTTCATCTGGATAACCGGCTCCATACCATTGCCGAGATGATCGGGCAGGTAGATACCCTGTATGATATCGGGGCCAATCACGGTCTTTTGTCCGCTTACCTGCTGCAGGCCGGCTTATGCCGCCATGCCTGTATTACGGATATCAGTCCCGCTTCCCTGAACCGGGCAAGGTATAACATTACGAAAACGGGTTTGCTCGACCGGACGGAATTCCGGGTAACGGACGGTCTGTCCGGACTTTCCCCCGCCGTGCAGGACGGGATAGTCATTGCCGGCATGGGCACGCAGGTCATTTCGGGTATCCTTGCCGGGGCCTGTACCCATGCCCCTTTTGTCCTGCAGCCCAACCTGAATGCCCCGGAGCTGCGGAAATACCTGTATGCCAACGGGTTCAGGATCGAGGAGGAACGGATCTGCCGGGCTGCCGGAAGATTCTATATCTGTCTGCGTACATCCCTGTCGGATACCCGGATCCGGCCCTCGCTGCAGGATCTCTGGATCGGGGGCATCTGTCAGGATCCTCTGTTCCCGGCCTATCTTCAATGGCGGCAGCATGTCCTTTCCAAAGCCCTTGCCGGCGCGCAAAAGGGGAATGATCCCGATTCCGTGCGTGCTCTGGAAGAAGAATTATCCTGCATCTCAGGAGTATTATCATGACTGTACATACACTTTACGCTTATCTGGATTCCCTGTATCCCTTCTCTTCCGCCGAAGAATGGGACAATTCCGGCTTCCTTGTCGGAAGCCCGGAGGATGAGGTGCAGAAGATCCTGGTCTGCCTGGATATTACGCCTGCTGTCCTCCGGCATGCCGCGCAGCACGGGTATAATGTGATCCTCTCCCATCACCCGCTTCTGTTCCGGCCCATCCAGCAACTGACCGAAGCGGATACGCTCCAGTCCATGCTGCGGTATGCCGTCCGGAATGACCTGAATATCATCTCCCTGCATACCAATCTGGACAAAAGTCCTTCCGGCACCGGGGCTGCCCTGTGCAAAGCCCTCGGGTTTTCCGGCTGCTCCTCTTCCGGTTACGTCTGGACCGTTTCCCCGTCGGCACCCTGTACCCTGGAAGCGCTCGGGAACCATGTGTCCAGCTGTCTGGACGCACCCGTCCGTCTCTACGGCTCCCCCGGTACGCCTGTCGGAACCATAGGCCTGATCCCGGGTTCCGGGATGGGCGAAATCGCGGATGCCGCAGCCCTGGGCTGTACCACGGTCATTACCGGGGATGTCAAGCATCATGCGGCGCTGGATGCCCTGGCGGAGGGAATCAGTATCATAGACGCCGGCCATGTCGGCACGGAGCTACCGGTCCTTAACAGCCTGAAAGAAGCTTTACAAGGCTGGGAAGAAATGTTAGAATTGAGTATTGTAGTGGATATTTACACCAGGAATCCATACACGTATTTTTCCCCCATACAGGAAGAGGTAGATTAAATGCGTTCATTAGATAATCTTTGGAAATATCAGGAAGCGGACATGCAGGTCATCCGGTACGAGAATGAAATCCGCAGGGATCCGACCCGTCAGAAACTGCTGAAACTGCGGAACCTGGTTTCGGACCAGCAGACCATCCTGAAAGGCCTGGAAACCGAAACGGAAGCTTCCAGCCGGAAAATTGAAGAATACATGGAGCTGGACAAAAAGCTCAAAGCGCTTCTGGAACAGGGACAGGACCGCCTTGCTGACGAAAACTACGAAAATTCCGGAGAAGTCCGCCAGGTCATCGGAGAGGTCCAGCAGCTGTTTGACAAGCTGAAGAGTGCGGAAAAAGACCTGCAGAGAATGAGCAAATATGCAGACCAGGTCGTCAACCGCTACCGGGAAATCCGGAAAAATATCCAGGATTCCTATGACCAGTATACGAAACTGAAGGCCGGTTACGATGCCCATTATGCCAAACAGGTTGCCAAACTGGACGAACTGAAGCAGAAACGGGACCAGTTGACCGGGGATGTGGATGATGACCTGATGAAACGGTATGAAGCCATCAAATCCCAGCGCGTACCGGTCATGGCCAAACTGGTGGACAGCCAGTGCGGCGGGTGCAACATTTCCCTGCCGGTTGCGGTTGTGGAAGCCTGCAAATCCCACGAGCATATCGTGGAGTGTGAAAACTGCGGGAGAATCCTGTACTATCAATCGGAATCCTAAATTGCATATTTCATAAGTATGCCGGATGGCTGCGTGCGCGTGCGCACGAGGAAAGTCCGAGCACCACAGGGCAGGATGCCAGATAACGTCTGGCGGAGGCGACTTCAGGGACAGTGCAACAGAAAGTTACCGCGTATTTTATACGTAAGGGTGGAAAGGCGGGGTAAGAGCCCACCAGCAGGCAAGAAATTGTCTGGCTGTGTAAACCCCATCCGGTGCAAGATTGACAGTTGGGTAATACGGCTGCCCGTCGTACCCACGAGAATCGCTTGAACCTTACGGCGACGTAAGGTCTAGATAGATAGCCATCTAGACAGAACTCGGCTTACAGGCATCACTTATGATCTATAATCTACGGTTTTATTCCCCCGTTCACCCGGGAGAAACCGTACGCCATGCAGCGATCCCGCCCAAAAGCGGGATCGCTGGTTTTTTCCCTGTTGCAGAAGCAGCCCGTTTTCCGGACCGTACTGCTTTTTTTGTTTCCTGCAGTGTTCCAAAGGACATTCCTACTCCAGGCATCCCGACAAATCCTGCAAAAAAATAAGTCGATTTCCGCAAATCCTTGTGGATTGGCATACCTTTTTTACTCCATATGTGGTATACTTGACAACGTGATTTTGATGCGGGAGGTAAACACGCATGCAGCGAACCGCTTTCAATAACGAGAAATATATAGAACTGCAGTCAGCGCAGATCCGGAAACGCCTCTCCCTGTTCGGCGATAAACTCTATCTGGAATTCGGCGGCAAGCTGTTCGATGACTTCCACGCGTCCCGCGTGATGCCCGGTTTCAAGCCGGACAGCAAAATCAACATGCTTCTCCAACTGAAAGACCAGGCGGAGGTTGTCATCGTCATCAACGCGACGGACATTGAGAAAAACAAGGTCCGCGGCGATCTGGGGATCACCTATGACCTGGACCTCCTGCGGCTGATTGACGCGTTCCGGGAGAAAGGGCTCTATGTCCCTTCCGTTGTCATCACCCGCTTTGCCGAACAGCCCGTCGCAGTCGCCTTTATCGACCGGCTGCGCGCCCTGGGGCTGAAAGTTTACCGCCACTATACCATTGAAGGATATCCTTCCGATATTGCCAACATCGTCAGCGAGCACGGCTTCGGACGGAATGAATATGTGGAAACGACCCGCCAGCTTGTAGTCGTAACCGCCCCCGGTCCCGGCAGCGGCAAGATGGCCACCTGTTTAAGCCAGCTGTACCATGAAAACAAGCGGGGCATCAAGGCCGGATACGCGAAATTCGAGACCTTCCCCATCTGGAACCTCCCGCTGAACCATCCGATCAACCTGGCCTATGAAGCGGCAACCGCCGACCTCAACGATATCAACATGATCGACCCCTTCCATCTGGAAGCTTACGGACAGACCACGGTCAACTATAACCGGGATGTGGAAATCTACCCGGTCCTCAATGCCATCCTGGAGAGGATTCTCGGCACCTCCCCTTACGCTTCCCCTACGGATATGGGCGTCAATATGGCCGGTTACTGCATCGAGGATGATGAGGCTGCCTGTTCCGCAGCCCGTTCCGAAATCATCCGCCGGTATTACACCGCCCTTTGTGCGGAAAAACAGGGACTGGGAACGTCTTCGGAAGCCAACAAGATCAACAGCATCATGAAGCGGGCCAACACTTCCCCTGCCGACCGTCCCGTCATCCGGGCCGCTCTGGACCGGGAAACCGAGACCGGCGAACCGGCAGCTGCCCTCCAGCTCCCGGACGGCACGATCGTGACCGGACGGACCACGAACCTGATGGGGGCCTGTGCGGCCCTGCTGCTGAATGCCCTGAAGAAGCTGGCCGGGATCGAGGATGAAATCCATCTGATTTCTCCCCGGATTATCGAACCGCTGCAGGATCTGAAGGTCAATCATATGGGCAGCAAGAATCCCCGCCTCCATACGGACGAAGTCCTGATCGCCCTTTCCATCTGCGCTTCCACGGATCCCAAGGCCGAGGAATGCATGGCACAGCTCCAGCAGCTCTCCGGCTGCCAGGCCCATTCCAGCGTAATCCTTGCCCATGTGGACAGTAATATGTTCTCCAAGCTCGGGATCCAACTGACCTGCGAACCCAAATATGAGACCGAAAAACTGTATCATAAATAATCCCGAAGACACCCGAATGATAAAAGGACATACCGAAAAAGGTATGTCCTTCTTTCTTTAGGCCGATCAGTCCGAAAGAACGGGCTGCCGCAGTCTCTGCAACAGTCCGTTTCCGTTCTGTATTGACGAATCCCTATTCGTTGTCATCCACAATGGTCCCTACGTTTTCCCCGTCAAGAACCCTGCCGATATTTTCCGGCTGGGCCAGGGCAAACGTCAGGATCGGCAGCTTATGATCCATACAGATGGCTACGGCAGCCAGATCCATCAGGCGGTACCGCTTCTCAATCACATTCATAAAGGAAGTATGGTAGATCGGTTCCGGCTTGATATACGGCTTGCCGGGTTCCGGTTTCGCATTCGGGTCCGCCGTGTACAGGTAGTCGATGGACTTCCCGCACAAAAGCGCGTCCGCCCCGATTTCCACCGACCGAAGGGCTGCCGCGGTATCGGTACTGAAAAACGGGTGCCCGGTCCCGGCGGCAAAGATGACAATCTTCCCGCCGTCGAGCGCCTGTACCGCTTCCCGGTAGGTATACGGCTGGGCAAACGCATTCATTTCGATCGCCGTCATTACCATCGCGGAAACCGCGCTGTGGAGTCTTAACGAGACCCGGTTGATGACTTCGCTCATATACATGGCATTGATCACCGTGGCCAGCATCCCCATGTGGTCCGCAACCGTCGCATCCATTTCGGCACCCTGTCTTCCGCGCCAGATGTTTCCCGCACCGATCACCAGGCCGATGCTGGTTCCCTGTTCCACAGCCCGGACCAGCTGTTCCGCGATTCGGTCGCAGTGGGCATCGTCAAAGATCTTTCCGTCCTTGTTCTCATTGGCGAGCGCTTCCCCGCTCAGTTTGATCAAAACCCGTCTGTATTTCATATGGATCCCCCCGCTGTTTGTAAAAACACCCCATTTGTTTTCAGCAAATGGGGTGTTGATCGGTTGGCTTAAGCCTTGGTCTGTGCCATTACTTCTTCCGCGAAATTATCCTGTCTCTTCTGGAGGCCTTCACCCATCTCGTAACGAACGAAACGACGGATGGAGATGTTCTCGCCGGTGGTCTGCACTTTTTCGATGACCAGCTGGGAGATGGTCTTGTCGGGATCCTTCACGAAAGCCTGGTCCATCAGGCAGTTGTCCTGATAGTACTTCTTGATGCGGCCTTCGACCATACGCTCGACGATCTTCTCGGGCTTTCCTTCGTTGAGAGCCTGGGCACGGAGGATTTCCTTTTCCTTCTCCAGGATTTCAGCAGGAACGTCTTCCGCCTTCAGATAAGCGGGATTGGCAGCAGCGATATGGATCGCGATGTCATGGACAAAAGCCTTGAATTCGGGAGTCTTGGCAACGAAGTCGGTTTCGCAGTTGACTTCAACCAGGACGCCGATCTTGCCGCCCATGTGGATGTAGCTTTCCACGATGCCTTCAGCGGTAACACGGGAACCCTTCTTGCTGGCGTTGGCCAGTCCTTTTTCACGCAGCAGTTCGACCGCACGCGCGAAATCCCCATCGGCTTCCACCAATGCTTTTTTGCAATCCATCATGCCGACTCCGGTCTGTGCGCGAAGTTCAGCAACTGCTTTTGCGGTAATATTCGCCATTGTTATTTCCTCCGTACTCTTTATTCCTCAGTTTCAGATGCTGCCGGTTCTTCCTGTACTGCTTCCTCGGCGGCGGGGGCTTCTTCCTCAGCTGCGGGTTCTGCAGCGGGAGCTTCTTCTTCCATCTGTTCGCCCTGGCGTCCTTCGATGACGGCGTCAGCCATCTTGCCGGCAATCAGCTTGACGGAACGGATCGCGTCGTCGTTTCCGGGGATGACATAGTCCACTTCGTCCGGATCGCAGTTGGTATCCACGATCGCAACGATCGGGATGTTCAGGGCCCTGGCTTCCAGAACAGCAATGTGCTCCTTACGGGGGTCAACAACAAACAGGGCACCGGGCAGGTCCTTCATTTCGCGGATACCGCCCAGGTTGTTCTGCAGTTTTTCACGCTCGAGCTGCAGTTTGGCAACTTCCTTCTTGGGAAGGAGATTGAACTGTCCGTTGGCTTCCATCTCATCAATCTCTTTCAGACGTGCAATACGGGTCTTGATGGTACGGAAGTTGGTCAGCATACCGCCGAGCCAACGGTTGTTCACGTAGAACATGTTGCAGCGCTTGGCTTCCTGTTCTACGGATTCCTGTGCCTGCTTCTTGGTGCCGACAAACAGGATGGACTTGCCTTCCGCGGCTACATCACGGATGAACATGTAAGCTTCGTCCGCTTTACGGACCGTCTTCTGCAGGTCGATGATGTAGATCCCGTTGCGCTCCGTGAAGATGTAGGGAGCCATCTTGGGGTTCCAGCGGCGGGTCTGGTGTCCGAAATGCACACCTGCTTCGAGCAACTGTTTCATGGAAATAACAGCCATTTGAGTTTTTCCTCCTTGTTTTTTCCTCCTCTGATGAGTATTCCAACGCTCTGCGCACAAGGCTTATCCATCAGAGTGTGTATTTTACACGCAAATGATATTTTATCATTTGCGCGTAAAGATCGCAAGTTAAGTTTTTACATATTCCCCGGGCCGGAATCCTGCATCCTTCCCGGGTTTCGCGGTTCTAGAGATCCCCGTCCTCCAGGGCTTCCATCTCTTCCAGGTACATCTGGTACAGGGTATCGAGCAGTTCCTCATCCTCGACCCCTTCATAGGTATCCATCTCTTCCGTATCCCCCGGGATAATCTTGAGGGCAACCAGTTCCCCTTCCTCATCGTCTGCAGGTTCCAGTCCTTCTACGGGTACTACCATCGCATAATCCGCATCCTCGTAATGCAGGGTGATTTCATGCTGGAATTTGACCGTTTTCCCTTCCTCGTTCACGAGTTCCACGATTCTTTCCATATCTTCCGACATATTTTTCCGCCTTTCCTGCCGTCGCAAAAAACTTTCCAGGATAATAACCGCCGACAGGCGGTCTATCACTTCTTTCCGATGCTGCCTGCTCATCCCCGATTCCAGGAGGATCTTTTCCGCCGAAACCGTCGTCAGCCGTTCATCCTCGAAGAGAATGGGAAGGTCTGTCTTTTCCTGCAGCTGCCGGGCAAATACACGGCTTCGCTCCGCCGCGAACCCGTAGGACCCGTCCATATTCCGCGGCAATCCGACCAGGATCGCCTGTACATTCCGTTCCCCGGCTGTTTTCAGGATCTTGGCGATATCTTCTTCCGGTTTCTTCCGGTATACCGTATCCACCCCATGGGCAGCGATTCCCAGATCGTCACTGCCTGCGATCCCGATCCGCCGTTCCCCGACATCCAGGGAAAGCAGCCTCGTATAGGCTTCCGGTTCCGGGAGCTTGGTATATTTCATCAGATCACCTTGATATAAAAATTCGGGCACACGGTGGCGCAGTATCCGCACAGTGCGCACTTGTCCCGGTCAACGCATGCCTTTCCGTTCCGCAGGGTCAGCGCATGCTGCCGGCAGCGCTGCACACACTTCCCGCACCCTTCGCACCACTCCTCAATCAGGAGCTGCCGGTCCTTGCGTCGGGCCAGTTTTTCATCCGGGTCCATGCCCAGGAACAGGCTGGCACAGTAGTCAATCTCCTCCGGATCCTGCATCCCGATCACGATGGTATCGAAAAGATCAACATCCATACAGTGACGGATTGCTTCCTTGCGGGAAGAGATCAGATGCCCTCCCCCCAGGGCTTTCATGCATTCCGTCCCTTTCCCGGCTGCCCGGATTCCGCTCAGTGCCTCTGCCATTTCCTCCCGGCTCCCGTCCGCGATCCCGATCCCGGCCTGGTTGTAGATGGCAAAAACGATATCCACGTACGGGTTGCGTGCGCAGGCACGGACACAGTCAATAAAATGGGTGGAAACCCCGACCGCCCCGATATACCCTTCTTCCTTCTTCTTCGTCAGGTACTCCAGGGCCTTCTCATGTCCGCGCAGTGTATAGAGGCTTTCCTGCTCATGGAGCATGAATACGTCAATATAGTCCCGCCCGATCCCCCGGACGGCTTTCGTAAATGCCTCTTCGGCCGTTGCTTCATCCCAGGCATAGGCTTTTGTCTGTACCTTCAGGGGGACTTCGGCAAGGGCGCGGCGGATATACGGGTACGTTTCATACAGCTGCGACGTATCCACGAAATCGATCCCGTATTTTTCGCAGGCATATATAAGTAAGCGTGCGCCACTTTCATAAGATAACGCACGCTGTAATGGGCCCATGGTTAAGGTGCCGAAGGCCAAGGCGGGAACCTGGATCCCGCTTTTGCCCAGGCTTGTCGAACCGATTTTGTTACAGGTCCTTGACATAGGAGCGAACCAGTTCCTCCAGCAGTTCATCCCGTTCGATGCGGCGGATCAGGTGCCGGGCATTGTTGTAGGATGTGATATAGGTCGGATCGCCGGACATGATATACCCGACAATCTGATTGATCGGGTCATATCCCTTCTGCTGTAAGGCATGGTACACCTGCGTAAGAATACTGTGGGCATTCAGGACAGGTTCCGCTTCTCCGTTCGGATTAAAGCGCATTGTATCATTCAGAGAATCCGCCATAAGGATATCCTCCTTTCCAGCAAGACGGGACCACTTTTCAACCAATATAATTATACTATAGGCTTCCCCCAAATTCAATCATCAATTATGGGTTTTCCAACCCGCCGGACAGCCGGGCACAGACAGCCTGCGCACACCGGATGCCGTCCACCGCGGCGGACATGATGCCGCCGGCATAGCCGGCCCCTTCCCCGCAGGGATAGATCCCCCGGACATTCGACATTCCCTGTTCGTCCCGCACTATGCATACCGGGCAGGAAGAGCGGCTTTCCACCGCCGTGAGAAGCGCATCCGGATCCGCAAACCCGTGGATCCGGTTCGCGATCTGCGGCAGTGCTTCCGCGATGCTCTCACACAGGAACTCCGGAAGGACATCCCAGAGATTGCAGTACCGTACCCCCGGCCGGTAAGTCGGTAGGATTTTCCCGTGTCCGGTGCTGGGACGTTTCCGGAGGAAATCCCCGACACGCTGGCACGGCGCCTGGTACGAAGAGCCTCCGTACAGGAACGCGCTCTTCTCCAGTTCCCGCTGGAATTCAATCCCCTCCATGGGCGTTTTGAACATTTCGGCGGGGATGCTGACCAGCATGCCCCCGTTGATGTTCTCCCCGTCCCGTCTGGATTCACTCATCCCGTTGGTTACGACCTGCCCTTCTTCGGAGGCGGACGCAACAACCTTCCCGCCCGGGCAGACACAGAAACTGAAAACGGAATGCCCGTTGGACAGGTGACAGGCATATTTATAATCACTGGCCGGCAGCGTGCTTTCAAAGGACCTGTCCCCCTGCGGGAACGCCAGTCCCAGGGTAGGCAGCTGTCCGTACTGGGCCAGGTCAATCTCTTTCTGCAGGTGCTCGATCCGCACCCCTACCGCAAAGGCTTTGGGGATCATCCGGATCCCGGCATCGTAAAGCATGGAAAAAGTATCCCGGGCACTGTTCCCCAGCGCCAGGATCAGGCAGCCGGTATCCAGGTCGGTTTCCTTCCCGTCATGGACATACCGGATCCCTTCCAGGACCCCGTCCCGGATCCTGAGCCCGGTCAGCCTGCTTTGGAAACGGATTTCACATCCAAGGTCAACCAGTTCCCCGCGCAGCGAAACCAGGATCTTTTTGAGGACATCGGTCCCGATATGCGGTTTGGCCGCATAGGAGAGCGCTTCCGGAGCCCCGTGGCGGATAAAGGTCTTAAGGACGAACGGGATGCGTTCATCCGAAACGCCGGTCGAAAGTTTCCCGTCCGAGAAGGTCCCGGCCCCGCCTTCCCCGAACTGTACGTTGCTCTCCGGGTTCAGGATCCCCCGTTCCCAGAAACGGCTGACTGCCTGTGTACGGGTTTCGACATCCTGTCCCCGTTCCAGGAGGATCGGCTTCAGTCCGCTTTTTGCCAGCATCAGGGCCGCAAACAGCCCCGCCGGCCCCATCCCGACCACAACCGGACGCGTGTCGGAAGACAGGCCGGCGTACGGGAACCGGTAGGTTTTCGGGGTATATTCGGAAACCCCGGGAACGCGCTGTAGGACCCGCTCCTCCCCGCGGCAGGCAAAAGCAACGGAATATATCCATTTGGGAGTATTCTTCCGGCGGGCATCCAGGGATTTTTTCAGGATGACCATTTCCAAAGGATCCGGGTCATGGAGGCGGCATTTCTGCTGCAGTGCCCCGCGCAGGGCAGTCCTGTCCGCATCCGGTGCGTTTCCGAGCGGCAGCTGTATCGTCGTTTTCAGCATGGGAAACCCTTTCTGGAAAAAGACGACCGCTCCGTCACAGAGCGGTCGTCGGTATGGGGTCTAACGATTAGGAACGCGGGTTCTGGATCGCGGCATGCGCAGCGGCCAGACGGGCGATCGGTACACGGAACGGAGAACAGGATACATAGTTCAGTCCGGCTTCGTGACAGAAGGCAACAGAGGACGGATCTCCGCCATGCTCGCCGCAGATGCCGAGCTTGATGTCGGGACGGGTCGAACGGCCCTTTTCCACAGCCATCTTGATCAGGCTGCCGACACCGACGGTATCCAGACGTGCGAACGGATCGGACTCGAAGATCTTCTTCTGATAGTACTCATCCAGGAACTTGCCTGCATCGTCGCGGGAGAATGCGTAGGTGGTCTGCGTCAGGTCGTTGGTACCGAAGGAGAAGAAGGAAGCATCCTTGGCAATCTCATCAGCCAACAGCGCTGCACGCGGGACTTCGATCATAGTACCGACATGGTATTCAACATCCATACCGGCTTCCTTCATGACCTGCTTGGCGGTCGTATCTACGGTAGCCTTGACAAAGGCCAGTTCCTTGGGATCTCCGACCAGCGGGATCATGATTTCGGGGATGATCTTGTAACCGCATTCCTTGGTAACCGCAATGGCGGCCTCCAGGACGGCACGGGTCTGCATCTCGGCGATTTCCGGGAAGGTGACAGCCAGACGGCAGCCACGGTGGCCCAGCATCGGGTTGAACTCATGCAGGTCGGCGATCTTCTGACGAACCGCTTCGACGGTTACATTCAGTTCGACGGCAATCTCTTCGACGGCCGCGGTATCATCGATCTGGGGCAGGAACTCGTGCAGCGGCGGATCCAGGAAACGGATCGTTACGGGACGGCCCTGCATGGCCTTGTAGATCCCGATGAAGTCTTCCCGCTGCATGGGCAGGATCTTCATCAGGGCCTTGCGGCGCTGGTCCTCGGTGGAGGAAAGGATCATTTCACGGACAGCCTTGATACGGTCTGCCTTGAAGAACATATGCTCGGTACGGCACAGGCCGATGCCTTCGGCGCCGAAGCGGAAAGCGACTTCCGCGTCATGCGGCGTATCGGCATTGGTGCGGACCTTCAGGTCGCGGACAGCATCTGCCCAGCCCATCAGACGGGCGAAATCGCCGGAGATGGTGGCATCGACGGTCGGGATGGCTTCGCCATAGATGTTGCCGGTGGAACCGTCGAGGGAGATCCAGTCGCCTTCGCGGTAGGTGCGGTCCTTCAGGGTGAAGCACTTGTTCTCTTCATCCATCTTGATCTCGCCGCAGCCGGAAACACAGCAGGTGCCCATACCACGGGCAACAACCGCAGCGTGGGAAGTCATGCCGCCGCGCACGGTCAGGATGCCCTGTGCGTAGTTCATGCCTTCGATATCTTCCGGAGAGGTCTCCAGACGAACCAGGACAACCTTCTCACCCTTCTTGGCCCAGGCGGTAGCATCCTGCGCGGTAAATACGATACGGCCGCAGGCAGCGCCGGGGGAAGCCGGTAGAGCGGAAGCCACAGGCTTCGCATTCTTCAGGGCAGCGGGGTCAAACTGC
>JAFPSR010000001.1 GCA_017413675.1 Clostridia bacterium
GGAAACGGTATGCCGGAACATTCAGGAAAAACTGACGGCAGGCGTAAAGAAACGCCTGGTGGCAGATGCCAAGGTTGGCTTCCTGCTCTCCGGCGGCCTGGATTCCTCCCTGGTTTGTGCCATTGCGGCCAGGGAAAGCAAAACGCCCATCCGGACCTTTGCAATCGGCATGAGCGAGGATGCCATTGATCTCAAATACGCGAGACAGGTTGCGGAGTTTATCGGCGCTGACCATACGGAAGTGTATATGACGCCCCGGGAAGTGATAGATTCCCTGGAAACCGTCATCGAACTTCTGGGGACTTATGACATTACGACAATCCGGGCCAGCATGGGAATGTACCTGGTCTGCAAAGCCATTCATGAGAAAACGGATATCCGGGTTCTTCTGACCGGTGAAATCTCGGATGAACTGTTCGGGTACAAATACACAGATTTCGCTCCTTCTGCGGAAGCCTTCCAGGAGGAAGCCCGTAAGCGGGTCCGGGAACTGCATATGTACGATGTGCTCCGGGCGGACCGCTGCATCTCCGTGAACTCCCTGGAAGCCCGTGTGCCGTTCGGGGATCTGGATTTTGCATCCTATGTCATGGGAATCCATCCGGAAATGAAAGTGAACCGTTACGGGAAAGGCAAGTACCTGCTCCGTCATGCGTTTGAGGGGGAGAACCTGCTCCCGGATGAAATCCTGTGGAGGGAAAAAGCGGCATTCTCCGATGCAGTTGGCCATTCCATGGTCGATTACCTGAAGGAATATGCGGAAACGCAGTATACGGATGCGGAATTTGAAGAGAAGTGCGGGAAATACATTCACGCGAAGCCGTTCACCAAGGAATCCCTTCTGTACAGGGAGATATTCGAACGGCATTATCCGGACCAGGCGGAAATGATTGTGGATTTCTGGATGCCCAACCGGGAATGGGAAGGCTGCAATGTCAATGACCCGTCTGCCCGTGTGTTGTCCAACTACGGGGCAAGCGGAAGATAACCAGCAGGAGGAAAAAAGGAAATGCGGAACTGTGCAATTGTCGGCATCAACTGGGGAGATGAAGGAAAGGGACGGATGGTGGACTACCTCACCCAGCGTTTTGATGTGGTTGTCCGCTACCAGGGCGGCGGGAACGCCGGCCATACCGTCGTCAATGAAAAAGGAAAGTTTGCGCTACATCTTCTGCCTTCCGGGATTTTCCGGGAAGGCATTGTCAATGTTCTGGGGAACGGTGTGGCGCTGGATCCGGAGAACCTTTGGACGGAGATCCAGGATGTCCGGTCCCGGGGAGTTGCCGTCGGCCCGGAAAACCTGAAAATCAGCGACAGGGCATCCCTACTCCTTCCCTGGCACAGGGAGCTGGATGGGCTGGAGGAGCGGAGACTGGCCGACCGGCAGTATGGATCCACCCTGCAGGGGATTGCCCCGTTCTATTCGGATAAGGCGCAGAAAAAAACCGTACTGGCCGGGGAACTGTTCTATCCGGAAAAGCTGAGGGAACATCTGCGGGAACTGATGGAATGGAAAAACCTGACGCTGACCGGGGTATACGGCGCAGAACCATGCACATTCGAACAATTGGAAAGATGGCTTTCCGATTTCTGTGAAAAAATCAGGCCGTTTGTCTGTGATACCGGCAAACTGCTGAAGAATGCGCAGAAGGAAGGGAAGAGGATTCTGTTCGAAGCCCAGCTCGGCGCGCTTCGGGACCTGGATGTCGGGATTGTCCCGTATACGACATCATCCAATACCCTCGCGGCCTATGCACCTGTGGGATCCGGACTGCCATCCCTGCACCTGGAAAGTGTGATCGGTGTGGTTAAGGCATATTCCACCTGTGTGGGGGAAGGACCTTTCGTCTGTGAGATGGAGGGGGAGGAGGCCGACCGGCTGCGGGAGGCAGGCTTTGAGTACGGTGCCAAAACCGGACGTCCCCGCAGGGTTGGGCCGCTGGATCTGGTGGCGACCCGTTACGGCGTGGATATGCAGGGGGCAACCGGGATCGCCCTGACGAAGCTGGATGTGCTCAGTTATATGGACAGGATCCCCGTATGTGTCCGGTACCGGGTACATGGAGAGGAGACCGGGGAGTTCCCATTCCCCATGGATCTGGACGAGGCCGAACCGGTGGTTGAGTACTGGGACGGCTGGCATTGTGATATTTCCGCTGCCCGTTCCTGGGAAGACCTTCCCAAGGCTGCCAGGGAATATGTGGAAAAGATCGAAGAGGCAGTCAGCTGCCCGGTCACGTATATTTCCGTAGGCCCCGAAAGGGAAAGCCTGATTGTCCGGACGGGCGGGAAAAAAGATTAACCGCGGCTGCGAAAACCTGCCCGTGTGTCTGCAGGGACAAGACCGGGCGGTTCCGAGGATGAGAATCATGGAAAAAATACTGGTACTGGATTTTGGCGGTCAGTATAACCAGCTGATTGCACGCAGGGTGCGGGAACAGAACGTGTATGCGGAAATCCGGCCTTATAACCGGGTGACGCCGGAGGAAATCCGGGGAGCCTATGCGGGGATTATCTTTACCGGCGGGCCGAACAGCGTATATGCGCCTGACGCGCCCCGCTGCGATGCGTCGGTGCTGGATCTGGGAATCCCCATACTCGGCATCTGCTATGGGGACCAGCTTCTGGCGGATCTGGCAGGAGGCCAGGTTGCCTCGGCCCGGAATGCCGGGGAGTACGGGAAAAGCGAACTGCATATTACGGAGCATCCGCTTTTCCGCGGGGTTCCTTCCCAAAGCATCTGCTGGATGAGTCATACGGACGCTGTACGGGTCCCGCCGCCCGGCTTTATCACGATCGCAGAAACCGGAGCCTGCCCCTGTGCCGCCATGGCAGATGACAGCCGCAGGCTTTACGGCGTTCAATTCCACCCCGAGGTGACGCATACCGAATACGGTACGCAGATCCTTCATAATTTCCTGTACTCCGTATGCGGGTGCACCGGGGAGTGGAAAGTAGAGGATTATGCGGAGAAAACAATCCGGGGATACCGGGAAACCCTTGCGGGGAAAAAAGTCCTGCTTGCCCTGTCCGGCGGCGTGGACTCCTCTGTGGCAGCCCTGCTTCTCCATCGGGCGGTGGGAGAGAACCTCACCTGTGTTTTTGTGGATCACGGGCTCCTCCGGAAAGGGGAAGCGGATTATGTGGAACAGACATTCCGCAGGGAACTGGGGGTAAACCTGATCCGGATCAATGCCCGGGAGCGCTTCCTGGGAAAGCTGGCCGGGATTTCCGATCCGGAAACCAAACGGAGGATCATCGGAGAACAGTTTGTCCGGGTATTTGAAGAAGAAGCGCAGAAAATCGGGAAAGTCCATGTTCTGGCGCAGGGGACGATCTATCCGGATGTGATCGAAAGCGGAAAAGGGGATTCGGCAGTAATCAAGAGCCACCACAACGTCGGCGGGCTGCCGGATGTCATTTCCTTTGAACAAATTGTCGAACCGCTGCGGGATCTGTTCAAGGACGAAGTACGGCGTCTGGGCTTGCTGCTGGGATTGCCGGAGGAACTGGTATTCCGCCAGCCTTTCCCGGGGCCCGGGCTTGCGGTCCGGGTACTGGGAGAGATGACCGGAGAGAAACTGGAGATTCTCCGGGATGCGGATGCGATTGTCCGGGAAGAGATCGATGCCTTGCCGCGGGAAATGCGGCCTTCCCAGTATTTTGCCGTCCTGCCCGGCTCCCGTTCTGTCGGGGTTATGGGGGATGCAAGGACCTACGGGTATACCGTTGCCCTGCGGGCAGTAACCACGGATGATTTCATGACGGCGGAATGGACAAGGCTTCCGTACACAGTCCTGGAGAAGATCAGCAGCCGGATTACCAATGAGGTTCCCGGTGTTTCGCGCGTGGTTTATGATATTTCATCCAAACCGCCGGCTACGGTGGAATGGGAGTAAGGAGAAAACACATGACCAAGTATATTTTTGTGACCGGCGGTGTGGTTTCCGGCCTGGGCAAGGGGATTACGGCAGCCTCCCTGGGACGCCTCCTGAAAGCAAGGGGGCTGAAAGTGGCCGCCCAGAAACTGGATCCGTACATCAACGTCGATCCGGGAACCATGAGCCCCTACCAGCACGGGGAGGTTTATGTGACGGAAGACGGAGCGGAAACGGATCTGGACCTTGGGCATTACGAACGTTTTATCGATGAAGATCTGAACAAGTATTCCAACCTGACCACGGGGAAGGTGTACTGGAATGTCCTGAACAAGGAACGCAGGGGCGAATACTTGGGCTCGACCGTACAGGTTATCCCGCATATCACAAATGAAATCAAGGAATTTGTCTACCGCGTCGGGAAGCAGACCAATGCGGACGTGGTGATTACGGAAATCGGCGGAACAATCGGGGACATCGAATCCCAGCCTTTCCTGGAAGCGGTCCGGCAGATCTCCCTGGAGATCGGACGCGAGAACAGCTTGTTCATCCATGTGACACTGGTACCTTACCTGAGCGGCTCCGAGGAACATAAAACCAAGCCGACCCAGCATTCCGTGAAGGAACTGCAGGGGATGGGCATTAACCCGAACCTGATTGTGCTGAGGTGTGACAGACCTCTGGAAGAATCGGTGTTCCAGAAAATAGCCCTGTTCTGCAATGTCAAGAGCGACTGCGTGATCGAAAATATCACGCTTCCCAATCTGTATGAAGCCCCCTTGATGCTGGAAAAATCCCATTTTTCCGAGGTGGTCTGCCGGGAACTGGGAATTGAAGCACCGAAACCGGACCTTGCTGAATGGGAAGAGATGGTGAAACAAATCCGCGCGGACCGGAACCGTACGGTGGAGATCGGCTTGGTGGGGAAATATGTTGCCCTGCATGACGCCTACCTGTCCGTGGCGGAGGCACTACATCACGCGGCGTCCAACCAGCATGTCCATGTCAATATCCATTGGATCGATTCGGAGAAAATCACTCCGGAAAACGTGCAGGAGGTCTTTTCGGGCATACATGGGATTATTGTGCCGGGCGGATTCGGAAGCCGGGGGATTGCCGGGATGATCGTGACTGCGCAGTATGCCAGGGAAAACGGGATCCCCTATTTCGGGATATGCCTGGGCATGCAGATTGCCGTGATCGAATTTGCACGGCATAAGGCGGGAATCCCGGATGCCGATTCCGGGGAATTCGATGAAAAGTGCCTGCATAAGGTGATTGACTTCATGCCGGGACAGAGCGAGGAGATCGACAAGGGCGGCACCCTCCGTCTGGGAGCGTATCCGTGCAGGATTCGGCCGGGAACCGTGATGGAAGCCTGTTACGGGACTCTGGAGATTACGGAAAGGCACAGGCATCGTTACGAATTCAACAATGATTACCGGGAATGCCTGCAGGAAAACGGGCTGGTCCTCAGCGGGATTTCCCCGGACGGGACCCTGGTGGAAACCGTAGAACTGGCTTCCCATCCCTTCTTTGTAGGAGTGCAGTACCATCCGGAATTCAAGAGCCGTCCGAACAAACCGCA
>JAFPSR010000014.1 GCA_017413675.1 Clostridia bacterium
ACTACCCGGGTACCCGTACCATGCAGTCCACGGAACGTTTCCTCCTGCACGCTTCCTTTGAGCGCATGGAAGGAAGCATCCCACGGCTCTATTCCTCCGGGATGGAAGTCATGGTGCAGGCCGGCACGGCCTGCATACCCGGGTTTCTGGAATACACCGTCAAAGACCATGGGGATTTCCCCATCCAGTCCGGGGAAGATACCGATGTTTACATCAAACTCACGCGGCCCCTGCTCCTGAAACCCGGAGATCCGGTCCTCCTGTATGAGGATTGGTTCCTGGTCGCTTCCGGGCTCGTAGCCTCTGTCCGGTAACCATCCAAAAAAGCAGCTCCCGCAGATCCTCTCGGATCCGCGAGAGCTTTTTGACTATCTTTACAGGGTATGGTAATACAGGCAGATATTCTCGTAATGCCCGTCCTTCATGCGGAACCCGCCCGGGACGGTTCCCAGACTTTGGAAGCCCAGCCGTTCATACAGGTGCCGCGCATGGATATTGGATTCCACCACGGCATTGAACTGGATCAGGCGGAACCCCAGTTCCTTTCCTTTTTCCAGGCAGTCCAGCACGAGTTTTTCCCCGATATGTTCTCCCCGGCGCGTTCCCGCGACCGCGAAGCTGGCGTTGCAGATATGCCCGCACCGGCCGATATTGTTGGGATGCAGGATATACAGGCCTGTGACCCGGCCGTCCTCGTCCTCGGCCACCCCGGTATAGGTCTGGGCGGCAAAAAAGGTTTTCCCGGTTTCCTGTGTAAGGTTTTCCTCCTGCGGAAAGGCGATGCCGTCCTCCACCACTTCGTTCCAGATGGAGACCATCGCCCCTATATCCTTTTCTTCATATCTGCGGATCCGTATCATAGGTCCTCCCCGTTTCTCAGATCGTCTCGTCCAGTTCCGCCATCCGGTTCCAGAGCCGGTAATACATGCCCTGTTTCCGGAGCAGCTCCTCGTGCGTTCCTTCCTCCTCGATCCCGTTCTTATCCAGGACCAGGATCCGGTCCGCGTCCTGCACGGTCGTCAGGCGGTGCGCGATCGTCAGCGTAGTCCTCCCTTTCGCAAGGTCCTTCAGGCTCTGGGTAACCAGGAGCTCGCTCTCATTATCCAATGCGGAGGTCGCCTCGTCAAGGATCAGGATCTTCGGGTTCTTCAGGAAGACACGGGCAATGGAAATCCGCTGTTTCTGTCCGCCGGACAGCTTGACCCCGCGCTCTCCCACATAGGTATCCAGCCCGTTGTCCAGCTTTTCGATAAACTCTTCGGCCCCGGCCAGGCGGGCTGCCTCCCGGATTTCCTCTTCCGTCGCATCCGGACGGCCGTAGGCGATGTTCTCCCGGATGGTCCCGCTGAACAGGTACACATCCTGCTGCACCATCCCGATGGACCGGCGCAGCGATTCCAGCGTCACGCCCCTGATATCCTGTCCGTCAATCAGGATCCGGCCGGACGTCAGGTCATAGAAACGCGGGATCAGGTTGCAGATCGTGGTTTTCCCGCCGCCGGAAGCCCCGACAATGGCCAGGTTCTCCCCCGGACGGATTTCCATTTCCAGGTCCCGGAGCACCTTGTTGTGGTCATCCGGGTACTCGAAATAGACATGGTCAAATACGATGCGGCCGTCCTTTACCTGCAATGTTCCCGCATCCGGTGCATCCTGGATCTCGATGGGCGTATCCAGGATTTCGTAGAAACGCTCGATCCCGGTCATGCCGCGCTGGAACTGTTCCGTGAATTCCACGATCCGGCGGATGGTCGCAATCAGGGTGGAGACATACAGGATATAGGCAACCAGGTCCCCGGCGCTGATGATCCGGTGGATCAGGAACAGTCCGCCCGCCACGATGACGACCACATACATCAGCCCGTCAAACAGGCGTGTGGATGTCCCGAAGGTCGCCATGGCATAATAGGCCTTCTTCTTGATCCGCTGGAATTCCAGGTTCCCTTTTTCAAACTTGCGTTTTTCTTCCTCTTCCGCCGTAAAGGCTTTAACAACCCGTTCCCCCAGGAGGCTGTCCTCGATCGCCGCATTCAGTTCCCCCACCTGGTAGCGCTGTGCTTTCTGGGTCTCCCGCAGCCAGTGGTTGATCTTGACGGAAACAAAGAACATCAGCGGCAGCCACATGAAAATCAGGACTGTAAGCAGGATGGACGACCTTGCCAGGATGATGAAGGATACCAGGATCTTAATGGAGGCGATGAAGAATTCCTCCGGGCAGTGATGGGCAAACTCGGTAACATCAAACAGGTCATTGGTGATCCTGCCCATGATCTGCCCGATCTTATGGTTGCTGTAATAGGTCCCGGACAGGCGCTGCAGGTGGTCAAATGCCGCCCGGCGCATATCCGTTTCAATATACACGCCCATGATATGGCCCTGGGACTGCATATAGAAGTTGGCCGCCGCATCGATCAGGCGGAGCAGGATGTACAGGACAGCCAGACGGAGCACCAGGCTGACGGTAAGGGACGCGATATCGTTCATGGCGGCATTTGTCAGGGTACGCATAATCATCGGCAGGGCAATGTCGCAGAGGGTCGTCAGCGAGGCAAACAACAGGTCCAGGAACAATAGTCCCCGGTATTTTTTCAGGTACGGAAGGAAACGGCGGATCAGCGCCGAAGATCGATAGGTCTGTTCCCCGTGTTCCAGTCGTTTGGTTTTCTGCATGGATTTCCCTTTCTTCCGGGAAGTTCCCCTCCCGGAACTCTTTCATTTCCTGTTCATCGTACCATACCGGAAACCGTCCGGCCGCCGGATCTTTATTATGTTTCCGTAAACAATCCATGCGGCAGGGATTCCCTGCCGCATGCGGTCTGGTTTCTTTTTCTGTTATTTATTCCCGGTTTTCCGGTTCCCTGCAGAACAGGCCTGCATGTGCCCGCAGTTCCCCGCAGATCGCTTCCACTGCAGCCGGATCCGCCGGCACCCGGCGCGCCTCCCGGCTCATAAAGTCCGCGATGGTCCCTGTTTCCCGGAATTCATCCCCATAATCCAGGATGTGGTCCGGGAACCGCAGATCCACGGATCCCAGGATCGTGGCGCAGTGGACAGCTGCCGAGAGCAGGTCCCCATAGGGGGAAGCATGCTGGTTGTCCGTATGGAACAGGTTGATTTCCGGATGGGACTGCCGGAGCGCTTCCCAGATATTCCCCACCGGGGAAACCAGGGAACGTCCCATGGCATGCAGGGCTTCATTCGTTTCGATCATGGTTCTCTGGACTTCCGGCTTTGCCTTCTCTGCCCAGGTTACATACAGTACCGGCATCGTCCCTACAGCATTGCACCAGTCCATGAGGATCTTCCCGTCCCGCAGGGTATCTTCCACCGGCGGGTAAGGATGCGCGCCCTGCTGGATGACACAGTAATCATATGCCCCATACAGAAGCGCAAAGCGCAGGGATTGATATTCTTTGATATAGTATTCCAGCCGTTTCCCCCCGCAGGTCAGCATGGCTGCTTCCGCTTTAGCCCCGGTTGTGGCTTCATAGATCTCCTTAAACATCTGCGGCATATCATGGAAAAAAGTATGACTGTTGCCGAGAAATAATACCCGGATATCTCTCATTGTGCATCTCTCCTTTTCGGGCTTCCCAGGCTGCCTGGGTATACTATGCTCATTCATTATATCCTACGGGTCGCATTTATGGACAAAATATCGGGATATTTTTTATATTTATATAACCATATACCGCTGTCCTCCCTGTCGGACCCATTCCCGGAAAATCCCCTTGTAAACAAGAACCCCCTCTTCCGTCCTGTACCGGACAAAAGAGGAGGCTTCCTGGCTCCCCAGGTAAGACTCGAACTTACAACCCTTCGGTTAACAGCCGAATGCTCTGCCATTGAGCTACTGAGGATTATTCTGTTGAAGTGACCTTATTATAGGCTGTTTTTTTTGAAAATACAAGAGTCTCTTTTCATGTTATAATGAATCCGGTTCCGCGAACCTACCTATCCCACCCGGCAAACGGAGGCAGCTTCATGACATCCCCGCAGCAAATCTGGACACAGGCCAGAAACCGCCTTATATCTGCGGTCACGCAATCCGGTTTTTCCGCCGAACTGGGCGACCTTATGGCCAAACAGCTCGGCAGCCCGAAAGCCATCGACCGTATGACCTCCTACATCCTCCAGGCCCGCCCGCGGACGGAAGAAATGCTTGTGGATGAAATGCTGGCTATCTGTGCGGAAATCGACACCTGGAAAGAAAAGAAACTAAGCGAGGAAGCCCAGGCAAAATACAATGCCTATCTTTTTTACGGGAAACGGATCGGCGAAGAGGAAGAGTGACGGAACCCCCGGCCAAAACAAATTTGAGGCGTTTTGCAAAAAGCAAAACGCCTCGTTTTTTCGCTTTCCCGGTTCATCCCAGCCGTTTCTGGATTTCCCGCACATCCACGTCGCGGACATCCTGGTCCTGCGCGGCGGCCAGGGCTGCGGCAATCCCTGCCGCTTCCCCCATCGCCACACACATCGGCATGACCCGGTAATTGGAATGCGCCATGTGGGTGCCGGAGATATTCCTTCCGGCCAGCAGCAGCCCGTTTATTTTTTCCGGAACCAGGCAGCGGTAGGGAATCGAATAGTAATTATCCTTTGGGAAGTATTTCTGTACACCAGTCTTATCCAGGCTGGCGCCCGTCAGGTTATGAACATCAAAATTGAATTTCGCTTCCCGGACTACCCAGTCGTCAAACAGGGTACGGTTCAGGATATCTTCCTGCGTCAGGGTATATACCCCCTTGAAATGCCGCGATTCCCGAATTCCCAGCATAGAGGCAGACCCGATCAGGAAACAGTTTTCATACCCGGGGACATATTCCCGCAGGAATTCGACGATCGCGTTCATCTGGCTGCGGCAGACCTGTTCGCCCTTTGTCAGGCTCAGCGGATCCGTTCCGTCCACCTGGATGCTGTTGGTCATATTGCAGGTGACTACCCCGGGCAGGGGGTTCCTGTACAGCAGGACATGTCCTGCCGGGAACGGGAGTTTTTCCTTTGCCAGTGCCTGCAGTTCCCCTTTGGGCGTATCTACCAGAGTTTCGAAGGATCCCGGGAAGACCGCGCGGGAATAATCCACACCTGCCACCTTGAACATGATGGTTGCCGGCTGCATCAGCCCGTCTTCTTCACGGCCTTTATAGTATTCTACACCCGCGTCTGCCGCGATATCGCCGTCCCCGCTCGCATCGATCACCACTTTGGCCAGAAAAGCCTGCCGGCCGGCTTTGCTTTCCGTGATCACGCCGCGAACCCGTCCATCCTCGGTAATTGCACGGCAGGCCATTGTATACAGATGCAGTTCCACACCGGCTTCCGTCAGCATTTCCAGATAGAGTGTCTTCTGCTGCTCCGTATCTATAAATACGGTCCTTTTTCCTTTTCCGTCCCCTTCATTCCTCTCTGCCATACGGGAGAGCAATTCTTCGTAAAACCTGCTTTTGACCGAACCGGTAAAGTGGCTCATCATCCCGGAAGTAGAGATTCCCCCTACATCCCCGTTGTTCTCGAGCAATACCGTTCTGGCGCCCTGTCTTGCCGCATTAACCGCTGCAGAAAAGCCTGCAGGCCCACTGCCGACAACCAGGACATCCGCTTCTCCCGCAATCGGGATTTTCCGTTCCGGTTCCGTGTAATACTTATGCATGCCTGATCCCTCCTGCCTTCAATATAGAACCCCTGGAACAGGAAAACAAGACTCTTTCCTACGGATTTTCCTCCGGTTCCGGCTCATAGGGCTTCAGGCTGAGTTCTTCCACGCGTTCTGTTATCCATTCCCCATTATCATCATGCCAGTACCAGAACTGTCCGTTTTCATCGTAATGATAGTCCATTCCGAAATACTTCGCATAAGAAAGGCATTCCTTTTCCCATCTTTGCAGGGTTTCTTCTTCCGCTTTTTTCTGCCGGGTCATGGCAAAGAGCTTCCGTTTTTCCAGCGGACGCACATTCCCTTCTTCATCCAGTCCGCGCTGGCGATAGAACATACGGATCATCGCAGCTTTGGCATACGGTCTGGCATCCTCATCTTCCGTCAGTTTTTCCAGTGCAGGCAGCGCCGATGTCTGCAGTTTGCTCAGATGTTCGACATCCACACTTTCCAACCGGCCGTCCAGATATGCCTCCACGTTCTTTTCCGCCGTCCATCTGTCCACATTCATGTATGCTGCTGTCAGCGTTACCAGACACGCTGCACAGATCAACAGGCAGATGTACGGGAAGCGCCGAATCCAAAGGCGCAGGGAAAGGAAAAAGAACCCGAGGAACAGCACGATCATGAACAGGCTGGTCAGGATCCGCAGCCTCGTATATCCGAGCATGGAAATATACATCCCCATCTTTGCCATGGCCGTCCCGATCAGGACCATCGTAAACAGGCAGATAAACTGTCCCAGGATTTTCACACCTGCCGGAAGAGAAGCATCCTTCTTTTTCACAAGAAGCAGGACCGCAGAGATCACCAGGGCATTGACTGCAGCAACCGCAGCCATCTCAAAGAACCCGCGGCGGGCATATTCCGCAACCGGGAAAATCCCGTCCTCCCCCATAAATCCTTCCGGAAGAATCCCGGAAAAAGCACTGAAAAAATAAGCAAGCTGGGAAAACAGGTAGACGATATAACAAATCGAAAGGGGAATCAGGAAAGCCAGGACAAATGCCTGCGGAACCAGTCCCCACTCCTCCGGTTCCTTTTTCATTCCCGCCCCGTTGTTTTTCTGCCACGGGGCAGTTTCCAGACCATACCGAAGGGCATACTGGCGGCTGAGCAGGACGGGATACAAAAGGCAGCAGAGGATGATCTGTCCGATAATGGTCAGAAGGCTGGAGAAAAGTTCCTTTACAAGCCCCTCGAACGCCGCGTCCGCAGAAATCAGCAGCGGAACTACCGTCAGCAGGACCGGGATAGCTGCCAGCAGCCCCAGGAATACCAGGAGGATGGTCTTCCCCTGCCTGCGCATCGGGGAGCTGGTGGCCAGTGCCTTAAAGGGATAAATCAGTTTATGGACAGGAAGCAAGGCCGTCCGGATCCCGTCCCAAAGGGTCAACAGGCCCCCGGAACGGTCTGTCGCGGTTCCCGCAAGGAATGACAGGAACAAGAAAAAGCACAGGATCATTTCCAGGATCAGGAAGAAAAAGATGCCCGGATCTTCCCACAGGGCAAAAACCGGTGCGCTTCCGAACAGAAAGGCAAACAGGAACAGCGTAAATACAGGTGCCCGACCTATCGCCTTCCCGCTGATTCCGTGCCGGAACAGGTACAGGATGCTTAAGAAGACCAGCAGGATCCAGCTCACGGCAAAACCGAAATGGAAGCCCTGAAATACCCCTGTCCGAATCAGGAGAAAGGATTCCACCAGGAACAGGACAAAAAAGACCAGGTCCCTTTTGGTACAGTCTCCTTGTTGATTTACAGGTTGCTGAACAGGCGGCATCATTCCGCCAGCCATTCCCCAGGTCTGCGGGTTTGTCATCCGGCATTCCTCCTTTGCTCTCTTTTCCGGGACAGCATACCCCGATATTTATCGAATGTCAATATATATTTACCGATTTTCTGATTTTGGGACACAATTTCCCATTTTTCTTTGTCAAAAAAGGACACAGCATAAAGAAAGAAGCTGCAGTTTGATCTGCAGCTTCTTTGTTGGAATCCGGCGACGACCTACATTCCCGAGCCGTTGCCAGCTAAGTATTCTGGGCGCTGAAGGGCTTAACTTCTGTGTTCGGAATGGGTACAGGTGGATCCCCTTCGCCATAGTCACCGGAAACTCTTTAGGATGTTCTTCGCACCCTCAAAACCATATACAATCTTTCTGCTCCGAATTCCTCCGGTCTTCTTTCCT
>JAFPSR010000015.1 GCA_017413675.1 Clostridia bacterium
ATAACATTTTATGTGTTCAGATATCCTCTTCATATTAATCTCCCTCATAGTGGTTCTGTGAAACAACAAATTATATCCCTTATGCAGTATTTAACCATATAAAGTAATCTTGTTTTTGTACTAGAAGAATAACTCATTATTGGTGACAAAGCAAGTTCTGGACAATAAAGAATCCTCTTTTGTTGTAAGTACAAAAGAGGATTTTTGGAAAACCTATGGAGTAAATGAAAAGTGACGAATAATAGAGCTGTTTCTAGTGACTACAGTGTTCTTCCATTGGTCGTGAATACGGGGATGACGTCAATGGGAGTATCTACCGTAACGGTTTGGCCGCCGTGATAGACCTTCCCGGTATGGAAGTCCGTCCAGTCTTTTCCCGTGGGAAGATAGACGCTGCGTTGTTTCATGCCGGCATACATGACGGGGGCAACCAGGACATCCGGTCCGAACATATAGCTTTCCTGCTGTTCCCAGCAGGCCGGATCCTGGGGGAATTCATAGAACAGGGGACGGATGACAGGGGTGCCTTTTTCATGGGCAGCCTGCATCAGCTCCCGGATATACGGCTTCATCCTCTCGCGCAGGAACAGGTATTTTTTGCAGATTTCATAATTTTCGTCCCCAAAGGCCCACACTTCGTTTGCCGCGCCGGAGTCGGTCAGCCCGCCGCCGGAGGTGCCGATCGGTTTGCTCTGCGGATCCCGATAGCCGTGCAGGCGCATGACCGGGCAGAAGCAGCCGTAGGCAAACCAGCGCGCAAGGAGTTCCTGGAACGCGGGATCCTTGGGATTGCCGCCATGGAACCCGCCGATATCCGTGGTCCACCACGGGATTCCGCTGATCCCCATATGCAATCCGGCGGCGAACTGGTCACGGAAGGCCCGGAATGAAGAATCGATATCCCCGGACCATACCAGGGTTCCGTATTTCTGGGAACCGGCCCAGGCGCACCGGATCAGGTTGATAATATTCTTCTGTCCCGCTTTTTCCATTCCTTCATAGAAGGTCCGGGCATACTCCACGGGATACAGGTTGCCGATCTGCAGATTGGTCCCGATATGATAACGGTAATTGTCGAAATCGTAAACGTTGTACTCGGGCTCCGCTTCATCCAGCCAGAAAATGTGGATGCCCTTGTCATAGTAATTCTTCTTGCATTTTTCCCATACAAACTCCCTGGCTTCGGGGTTGGTGGGGTCAAAGAAAACGGTCCTTCCGCGGTGCGTCATTGTGATACGTACGCCTCGTTCTGCCCGGATCAGCATCCCGCGCTGCAGCATCTCCTCATAGTTTTCACTGTCAAAATCCACGGTCGGCCATACGGAGACCATCAGTTTGATGCCCATTTCTTCGAGCTCTTTGACCATGCCTTCCGGATCGGGCCAGTAATCCGGGTCGAACCGCCAGTCCCCCTGGAAAGGCCAGTGGAAGAAGTCGACAACAATCACATCGATCGGGAGATTCCGTTTCTTGTATTCCCGGGCAATGGAGAGCAGTTCGTCCTGGGTCTGATAGCGCAGCTTGCACTGCCAGAACCCCATGGCATAATCCGGCATCATGGGAACCTTCCCGGTCGCATCGGCATAATGCTCCTCGATTTCTGCCGGGGTGGAGCCGGCTGTGATCCAGTAATCCATGGCTTTGGTGGACTCGGCGGTCCAGCTTGTGATGTTCTTGCCGAAGGTAACCTGCCCGATTGCGGGGTTGTTCCACAGGAACCCGTATCCCTTGCTGGAAAGCACAAAGGGAATGGAGGCCTGGGAGTTCCGGTGTGCCAGTTCAAATTCCATTCCTTTCAGATCAAAGAACGGCTGCTGGTACTGTCCCATCCCGAAAAGCTTCTCCGTAGGGTCGGATTCAAACTTGACCGTCAGGTGATAGTCCCCCCCGATCAGCGGACGGAAGCCCCTGGCATCGATATGCAGGGCACTGGCAAACCCCTGGCGTTCCTTGATCGGGGTCCCGATATAGCCGAGGCGGGTACGGAGGTATTCTTCCAGGAGGATATCCCCCTTTTCATTCAGGAAAATAATCTTCCCGTTCCGCTGGACTCTGGCTTTGATTTTCCCGTTCTGAATCTCGGCAGACTGCTCCTCAATTGAAATGATGGAATCTGTATCGGTCGGGCTTAAAAGGGCCCAGTTCTCCTGCGGGAATTCTGCGTCCAGTGTAGAGCGGACACGGAGGGAATCCCTGCCCCAGGGTTCAATACGGACTTTCTCGAAATCATATTGGTAGACAAGGGTCTGTCCATCCTGAAGGAACATATGCTCACCTCTTTTTCGAAATCTTTGTACACGGAAAATATCTGTGTCAACCTGTTTTCAGTATAGGGCAACTCGGAAAGAAAAGATAGTCTTTCCATTGGAAGATCTCTGTACAGACATGCCTGAAAAGGCCTCGCGAAACGGGAATGATTCCGGAAAACGGATAGAAAAATGGATGTGCTCCGGAGGACCGCAACCCCGGATCGTTCTGTTTCTATGAGTATATTTTAGAAAAATAACGCTGAAAATGCCCAAAAAACCCATAAAAAAGCCTTTGGGAAGGGATTCTTTACAAGTTGGAAATATCAATTTTGGGAAGCTTCCTATACAATGGTAAGCACATAATAAGGAATAAACCGCGAAGTTTCGGAGGGATACAAATGAAACGATCGGTTTCTGCAATATTAATATTTACTTTTCTTTGCCTGATTTGTTTGGCAGGGTTTGTGCCTTCCCAGGCTTTTGCTGCCAGGAACAGTACGGTAAGGGTTTATTTGTCTTCCTACGGAACCCAGACCAGCGTAACGGTCCGCCCGACAGGCGTTTATTCCGTATCCGGACATGCACTGACCAGCGGGAAGAGCTATAAAGTCAGTGTATCGAACGGAAAACTCAGTATTTCCGGCGGGGATCTGGCAGAAGCGATTTCGATGGGGACGGACGGTACGTTGGTTTGCCATCTGAACAGCAATTCTTCTGCTTCCAGCATCAAAGTAACCGGGAAGTATACCCGTTCCTATTACGGCAGCCTGCGTTTCTGTGTCTCCGGCAGCGGATTCATAATGTACAACCATGTTTATATGGAAGATTATGTGGCCGGTGTCGTGCCGTTCGAAATCAATGATTCCTGGCCGTATGAAGCCCAGAAAGCCCAGGCAGTCGTATCCCGTACGTTTGCCGCCCAGAGAATGGCAGGCGCTTCCTCCCGTGCCTATGATGTTTTTGATACTACGACTTCCCAGGTTTATAAGGGAATCACTTCCAATGAACCTTCCTGCCGCCGGGCAGTCCGGGATACCGCCGGCCAGATCCTGACTTACAGCGGGAAACCGATAGATGCCGTATTCGGTGCGTCCAACGGCGGACAGGTCGAACTTCCTGCCAATGTATGGGGCGGGACATCCGCGGTGTACTTCATTATGAAGGATGACCCCTACGATCTGGCTTCCAGTGAATCCCCCGCGTCTTTCTACTACTTCACATCTACCTCCTTTGGAAAGAATTTCAAAGCACTGCTCCTGAAGAAACTGCAGGATGCCGGGTATGAAAACTGTGAGGAACTGCAGATCACGGATGTAAACCTGACGAACCCGAGACAGAAAGATAATGCTTCCGTAGGGAAGAGCAGATATTATCAGAGTATGCAGGTCAATCTGTCTTTCAAGGTCAAGGAAGGGGAGACCCTGGTTCCCTATACCAGGAAAGTCACGCTCAGCCTGCATGATGAAGTCCGCAAGAAGGTCTTCGTTTCCGGGGAGGAAGGAATGAACCTTGGAAAGTATGCCCAGTCCTGTACGCTGTTTGCGCTGGAGAAGGAACAGGATGCCTATACGCTTTCTCTGAGAAGATGGGGATCTGGTGTCGGGCTCAGCCAGTACGGCGCCTGGGAAATGGCGAAGTCCACCGGATGCGGATATCAGGATATCCTGAACTTCTATTTCCGTAGTGTAACCCTGCAGGACGGGGGGTTTGCCTCTCCCTTCTATGCAGCATTCACATCCACAGACCAGCCTCTCCCGCTGGGACTCGGTGCCCAGCAGCCTGCCGCCAGTATCGGGACAGGGATCGTAAATACTTCCAGCGGCAGCTTGCGTCTGCGTGCTGAACCGAATACATCCTGCGAAGTCGTAACATCGATTCCCAAGGGGGAAACGGTAACGGTTCTCCAGGATCTGGATGAATGGTATCAGGTTTCCTATAATTCCTATACGGGATATGTGAGTGCGGAATACATCAAGTTTACTCCGAACGGTTCGACGGAAACCACGCCAAAACCGACTGCGACTGTGACGCCTTCCGCAACACCTTCCGCGACGCCCACACCTTCCGCAACGCCTGCACCCACCAAGACACCGGCGGGGACTTCAGACAGCGGTCAGCCGATCGGGACAGGGAAGATCAATACCGCTTCCTCCCCCCTGAACATGCGTCAGGAAGCCACGTCCTCTTCCAAGGTTCTTGCACAGATTCCGAAAGGAACGACTGTGGAAATCTATAAGGAAAGCAACGGCTGGTACTATATCAAGTACAACGGCCAGATGGGCTGGGGAAGCACCAAGTATATCATCCTGACAAACAATACGGCATCTACGCCGAAACCTACGGCTACCTCTACCCCGCAGCCAACCGCACCGGCAGCAAGCGATACGCCGAAGGTGATCGGGACCGGGAAAGTCAATACGGCTTCCTCTCCCTTGAATATGCGGGAAACACCGTCCGCCTCCGCAAAACTGATACTGCAGATTCCGAAAGGAACGGTAGTGAATGTCCTGCAGTCACAGTCTGGATGGTATCAGGTACAGTACCAGGGGAAAACCGGATGGGTCAGCAGCAGTTTCATGATGTTCACCCCGGCATAAACCGAAGAGCAGAGCATTGTTCTTATCCCGGAAATCCAGGACAGGTTCCCTATCCGGACGAAACCAGCTTGTGATCCCGGCACAATTCCAGTGATTGTGCCGGGATTTTTTGCTGCCGTTCCGGGGCGGCCTACCCACCAGGTCTGCCGTATGGAAGATACGAATCTTGACAGAAAAAACAGTCCTCCGATATAATGAATTGATAAGTGGCCGGAGATATTCCGCTGTCGGATCAGCAGGACAGGACAGGAAAATCCCGCCATTTTGGTTCTGTCGATAGATATGCTGTGCCTGTTGATCCTTCGTCTTCAGCATGGCTTTTTAGGAGCGAATCATGAATTGCACACATTTCCGGCCTGGAGAACGTCTGGATGATCTGCAACACAATGGTTTGGTAATTATACAAAACAGGAATCAGTTCTGCTTTGGCACGGATTCCATACTGCTGGCGCATTTTGCGTCGGAAGATAAGGCGAAGAAGGTTTGTGATCTCGGAACCGGGAGCGGAGTCCTTCCGCTTCTTCTTTCCG
>JAFPSR010000016.1 GCA_017413675.1 Clostridia bacterium
CACCACGAAGCTGAGCTATCCGGATATGGACGGCCATCTGAAAGGCTTCAACCCCATGATTTTTCCGGACTTTGCGTTCGGATATACGGTGACTGTGAAGGGGGAGGGCGCGAGCATCCGTGTCAAGGTGGACCTGGACCGCACCATCCCGCCTGAATTTGTCGGCAAAATCTGCTTCAACATGGAACTGTTCCCCGGGGCCCTGTTCGGCAAGCCCTGGATTATGGATGACAAACAGGGAATTTTCCCGCAGCAGCCGAACGGCCCTACCATGTACAAGGAGCCCAACTATCTGCACAGCGGCCATCTTCCCACGGAAAATGCGCGGGCGGATATCAAGAAGCTGTCCGGGGACAATCAAGGATACAACCCGATCATCGCGGACGATATCATTGCCGTACCGTATGCGGAGGGCAGTGTCTTCACCGTACGGCCGGATGATGAATACAACCGTTTCACGATTGAGAGCAAGGGGACTGCCCTGAAACTGTATGACGGGCGCATGAACCACAACAACGGTTGGTTTGTCGTCAGCAGCGAAATCCCGGCCGGCGTAACGGAGAACGCGGTGGAGTGGGTGATTACCCCCAGTGTGGTGGAAGACTGGATGTACAAACCGGTTATCCAGGTTTCCCAGGTGGGATATCAGCCCAAACAGGAAAAAATCGCGATCGTGGAACTGGACAGACGGGAAACCGGCAGGGAAGATGCTGCGGTCTACGCGATCACGGAAAAAGGACCGGTCAAGAGAGCCGACCTTACCGGGAAGGAATGGGGCAAATTCCTTCGTTACAATTATCTGAAGTTTGATTTCTCCCAGATCCGGGAAGAGGGCCTGTACCAGATTCGGTACGGGGATTCCTGTTCGGCTATTTTCCGGATTGCGCCGGATGTGTATGACCGCGGTGTGTGGCAGCCGGTCCTGGAATACTTCCTGCCGGTACAGATGTGCCATATGCGCATCAATGAGAAATACCGTGTCTGGCATGACCTGTGCCATAATGACGATGCCCGCATGGCGCCTGTGAACTATAACCATATCGACGGATATGAACAGGGGCCTTCCACCCTGACCAAGTATCAGCCCGGGGATGTTGTCCCGGGTCTGAACGCGGGCGGCTGGCATGACGCGGGAGATTTCGACCTGCGGATCGAATCCCAGGCAGGGGAATCATACATCCTTTCCCTGGCCTACGAATCCTTCGGGGTCGATTACGATGTCACTACGATCGACCAGGAGAAGAAGATCACCGAGATCCACCAGCCGGACGGCAAGAACGATATTCTCCAGCAGGTAGAACACGGGATGCTCTCCGTGATCGGTGCCTATAACTCATTGGGCAGACTGTACCGGGGAATCATCTGCAATGACTTACGGCAATACGTCCTCCTGGGAGACAGCGCGGCCATGACGGACGGGATCCCCGGCAACGAGGATGACCGCTGGGTATTCACGGAGGATAACCCGCCCAGGGAACTGACGAGCGCTGCGGAAATTGCGGCATCTGCCAGAGCATTGAAAGGCTTTAATGATGAACTGAGTGCCCAGGCACTGCATGCGGCAGAAGAACTATACGCAGTCACGGACGGATCCGGGAAGGCAGAAAGCGCCAAAATTCATGCCGCCGTTGAATTGTTCCTGGCAACAGGCGAAGAGAAATACAGGGATTTCCTGCTTTCCGAAGAAGTGTTTATCAAGGAAAACATCCGGAACCTGGGCTGGATTATCAGCAGGGCTGTCGGTAAGATCGGGAATGAAGCCTTTACGGCTTCTATCCGGGAAGCCATGCTGGGGTTGAAAGCCCAGTTTGACGAATTGAGCGCAGAGACCCCGTACGGAATCCCGTACCGTCCGTATATCTGGGGCGCCGGCTGGGATATCCAGAGACTGGGATTCCAGTACTACTTCCTGCACCAGGCATTCCCGGAAGTGTTCGGGCCGGATCTGATCTTTAATGCCCTGAACTTCATTCTCGGCTGTCACCCGGGTTCCAACACCTCTTCCTTTGCTTCCGGGGTCGGGGCTCGTTCCACCACTGTGGCCTATGGGCTGAACCGTGCGGACTGGTCCTATATCCCCGGAGGAGTTGCTTCCGGTACGGCCCTGATCCGTCCGGACTTCCCGGAACTACTGGAATTCCCATTCCTGTGGCAGCAGATGGAATATGTGCTGGGCGGCGGATCCTCCCATTATATGTTCCTCGTGCTGGCTGCCCGGCAGCTTCTGGCGGAATAAAGCAGACTAATTTCCGGGAAGCAGAAAAACGAATAAAACGACATGCAAAAACCAGGCATGGCCACTTGGTCATGCCTGGCTTTAATTTGCTGTGTGTTACTGTGCCAAAGCGTATTGCAGTTCCAGATTCTCCCCGTTGCACGTATAATGAACAGTCTTGTTTGCCTCATCAAGGGATTGCAGGAAGGAGCCTGACGGGAAACAGAGTGTTTCCTCGGAAACATCGAGTTTGATGGAGGACCGGTTCAACCAGTATTTGGGAAGCAGGGGGGCAGTCAGGTCATCCACCTGGAAACCGGATTCCGCCCTGCGGTCGGCAGACATCAGGAAATAATAGAGGTCCAGCTCAATCGTGCCCGTTTCGGAACGGAGTGCCCATGTGGGATCGGAATAATACCCTTTCCCGTTGATCATAAGATAGGTCCATTCATGATCCATGGTGGGAGCATGGCCTCCGACAGCGATCGCTTCCACACCGGCCTGGAGAAGAAAATAGGAATAGACGGCGGCCAGCTCAACGCACTGGCCAGTTCTCTCCAGGATCGCCAGGTAAATGGCACAGTCGTGTTTCTGCTCGATGAATTCATACTGATAGGTATAATTGACCGATATGTAATCAAAGAGCTTCAGGCTTTTTTCAAAGTCATCATCGTCGGGTTCGAGATGCGTATTCAGCACATCCACGACCAGCAGTTCGAAATCAGCCTGCCGCTGAAGAAATTCCTCGACCGGCATCTGGTAGTAGATCCTTCCGAGCCCGTTTTCAAAAGGAATCGAACCGTCATTGCCTTGCCCCTTGATCTTGGTGCAGGCAGTCGGGAAGAGCTGTGCCAGAACGGCCGGATCGGTTGCCCATTTGTAGGCATCTTCGCTGGAACAGGCAAAAGTGGTTTCTCCTTTCCGCAGGGCATCGCACAGGTTAAAGAACGAATCCCAGTAATCCTGAGGGATTGCGGGGGAAAGGGTCGGTACATACAGATGGGGATTGAATTCGAATTTTTCCGGCTCGGGGTCCGTGGATGCGGCCGGAGTTTCGGTTTCCGGGATCCCGGGGGTCGGTTCAGCGATGGGGGTTGCGGTAGGAACAACGATCGCACTTGCGGTCGGGACCGGGTCGGGTTCAGGAGTTCCCGTATCGGCGGGAGCAGGATTGCTGCATCCGGTCAGCAGGATTGCTGCAGCCAGGATCAGGCAGAGAATTGCTTTTTTCAGTTCAGGTCCTTCTTTCCGGGAGAATATTATCGTTGGAAAATTACTCAAAATACCACAGACCGGAAGTGTCATATTTTTCCGGCAGCGGGATCCAGTTTCCTTCGGAAGATTCGATATACCAGCCGGTATTGTCGTGTTCCATCCAGCCGTAATCTCCGAAGTCGGAGGAAATACCCTCATACCAGTACTGCCATACAGAAGGGGATACATCCGTGTTGTACCAGAGCCAACATTCCTTCTCAGGATCATAGTAGCTGTCGAACTCACTGTCCCACCGGATGGATTTGTCATAGGCTTCGCCGTCCTGTGCCAAACGGAAACGATTGTCTCCCGTGCTGACAAGGTACAGGGTATCCTCGGTTGGGGCATCGATGACGTCGATCACATCCCCGGAGTCAGGGGGGAGGAAGTCCGGAATGGAGATATGGGAACGGATAATGTTTAGAAGGAAGCTGATGGCCAGAATGCAGCCGATTATGATGACCCCCGCCAGCAGGCATCCTTTTCCGACACGGTTAATCTGATCTGTCGGTAAGCTTTGAGCAGGTGGCTGCGGTACCGAATTATTCTCTGTACCATTGCGAAGATACTCGTCCAGTTCCGACCGGATTTCCATAGGACCGCCGCAGTGGGGACACTGGAGATTATGGACTTCGACATCCTTTGCGCTCAGGTTCAGAATGCTGTCCTGGTCACAGTAGGGACAGTGGCAGACAACATTTTCATATGTGCCGTTCCGGTTGAAGGAGACATCATCATATCGTTTCCCGTTTTCGTCATAATACCCTTTTTCATACTGTGTTCCGGTTGCGGCGTCAATCCACTGCAGGGGATAGTAGATGTAGTCGTGATGCCGTCCGGAGATATACCGGGGCCGCTGATTGCTGTTCCCGGCAGCCCGGTATCCCGTAGGCTGGTTGACACGGGGGCGCGCAGCGGCGGCAAACAGCCCGTTCAGGGCAGAAACACCGGTCCTAACCGCCGAAGGACTGATCCGGCTGGAAGAGGAATGCCTGGAAGGCCCGGAGGAGAAGGAACCTCTCGAGAAGGAGGAGCGGGATGAAGAAAAAGAGGAACGGGAAGACGAATGGGAAGAATGAGAGGAATGTGAAGAGTGGGAATGGGAAGAATGAGAACTGGAGCTATGGGAACGGGGCGGCATGCAATCGCCTCCTTACAGTATTTTTTGATGGACTGGGAACCGGTGACCGAATGGTTTTGATCTCCCGGTAATAAACGGGACAGGAGATGAAATGGTTGCAGGGAAGTGCCTTTATTACCGGACATCCGTGTCCAGACCCTCCAGCAGGGGATACTGGGCAAAATAACGGTTCAGGACATCATAGTTGATCTGATGTTCCCGAAGCTGGAGGATAAACTGGTTGAAATAATCCATTTCCAGGAAGTCCTGGATGAAATTGATGAAGAAATAGCCGTTGATCGCGGACATTTCGATGGTCAGCGGGGTATGGGACGATGGCAGAGCGGTGGAGGGCAGACAGTCAAATTCCTGGATGTAGGAAGCGGCAATGCCCATATCCGTTTTGCCGACATAACTGACAGTGCCTGTCAGACAGTCCGTCAGCTTTTCCATGTTCCGTACACAAAGGTCATGGCGTTCCCCGAATGCCTTCAGGTTATCCAGCTGCCGCATCAGGGCCTGGTAATCCCGGATTTCGTCCAGGACCATGTCCGTATCGGACTGCAGGGCGACCATGCCGCGGAAAATCGTAGCCCTTCTGGAAAACGGCAGACTGCGGAGCCGGTCCGGGTAGACCAGGCGGACGTCGCCGACCAGGCTTTGGTGGGCAAGGGGGGCAGCAAGTGCCCGGCGCTGGTTCACGCACATCGCGATCACGATCGGCTGTTCCGTTTCGGGATGCAGCCGGGCAATGCTCTCTGCCAGGATCAGCGAAATAATGGTTGCGGGACTTCCGTCATTGGAAATATTGAACTGCATGAATTCCGATTCCGGGATCCGGACATTCAGCACGATACTCCGGGGGATCGGATGGATGATCTTCCCATCCGTCAGCTGGAAGGCGGGCTGATTCCATTTGACGGTTAACCCTCCGCGTCCCGACCCCAGAGGCTTCCGGGCGGGGTCTTCCCATTCCGCCGGAGGAACCGGGTCATCCGGCATCCGGACCCCGTCCGCGGCCAGGGGAAGGGAATAGTATTCCGAACAGTATTGATGCAGGAGGGTCTTGATTAAGGGATAGATTCCGCCGCCGTCCGTCATGGCGTGGTAGACATCCAGATGGATGCGGTTGTCCCAGTAGCAGAAAGCCAGCAGGTGCCCGTTAGCCTGCCTGCCCCCGAGGGAGATCCTGTCCCTGGTGTGCAGAACCGGCACGGGTGCCGGGTTTTCCTCAAAATAGACGTTTGCGCCTTCCTGGCAAAGCCGGACCCGGAAATACGGGAAGCGCTGCATCGTTCGGTCAACGGCATGCCGCAGAATCCCTCCGTCAATGAAATCCTTCAGCTTGAAGGTCAGACGGAAGGTATGCGGATCATCCTGTGTGGTTTCGTAGATCGTGCGGAGTTCAGAATAAAGCGGGATTTTCATGGGGATTCATCACCTCTGAAAATGCGTCTTTCTGTCGGTATACCAGCAGATGTGCAGTTTTGTTCTGCGGTTAACGGCTTTCGTGTGCGAGCCTGCGGAAAAAGGAGAGAGCCAGATCCATGGGCAGGTATAGATCCCGATTGGGTGCCTGACGCAAGGTCTTTCCGACCGAGGTTTCAGGATGGAACTGAAGTCCCACTGCAAAATGCTTATCCGTGCGCTCGATTCCTTCAATGATCCGGAATCCTCCTGCGTCGGAATAGGCGGAAATCCGCAGGTTGGTGCCTTCTGTACTGCGAACGGCCTGATGATGCCAACAGGGACAACCGTATAAATCTTCCTGTCCGGTGATCTGGAAGAGAATCGTATCCTTCTCGACGTGGACATCATCCGGTACATAGTCCCGCGTCTGGGAAGGATCGGTCAGGATTTGCCTGTGAGCCCCCTGATCCTGCAAATGATGGGAAGCCAAGTAAGAAGGGATATCCTGGATCAATTCCGCCCCGGAGACAATTCCCAGCATCTGCATGCTCCGGCAGACAGCCAGGAACGGGATATCAAGATCCAGACAGTAGGACATCAAAAGGTAATCCGAAATGTCCCTCTCCGCGTGGTAATTGCAGTCTTCCGGGATACCGTGCCATTCCTGCGGAATCCGGTACAGCGAGGGACTGATATCCTCCCCGCCGGTAAACAGAACGGCTTTGAGACCGTGCAGGACAGAAACGGCATTGGAACCGTGCCAGGTATGGGTTTTTACCAGTTCCCCGGCCTCTCTGGAAAGAGCACCGGTTGAATCTCTTCCTTCCAGAAGACGGAGGTTTTCGTCATAACGGAAATCGGCAGATACCACCTGGTTCAATAGAACGTACCGGGCACCGGCTTGTTCCAGGGCCAGGAGAAAATTTCGGAAGGAATCTGTGTCGGTTCGGGTGCGCCAGGCTACCCCGATAACCGGGATTTCCTTGCTGGAAGGGTCTGACGGGGTCTGCGGCACGGGGTATTCCAGTGAGACGGAAGGCATGGATGATTCGGACTCCTTTCAGGCGCAGATTGTTAAAGGAATGATTTACCAGATAAACGGAAGGATGCGGTATTTTATCTTTTTTAGATAGGCGCTGTATCCATCCAGCTCTTTTTCAAGTACGGTTTCTTCATTGCGGATACGAATCACAATGATGGGAATATAGAAAAGCATAACGGCAAAAGAGGGAAGACTGTCCAGAATCAGGGGCATACTCAGAAACAGGAAGATGGTAGCGGTATACATGGGATGACGGACAACCCCGTACAGTCCCGTGTCCACCACTTTCTGGCCCTGACGGACTTCTATGGTCCTGGATAAGTACGCATTTTCCCGAAGCACTTCCCCGAACATAAGATAAGACAAAAGAAACAGGATTACACTTAAGCAAACAATCCATGAGGGCATTGAAATCCACCGGAAACGGAAATTGAGTCCGGCCAGAACAAACGAAACAAGGAACATCAGGCCGCTTAGGCGGATCACTAGTTTCTGATCGGATTCGGTTTCCCTGGCATTCAGGCGGCTTTGCAGGAGATCGGGCGCTTTACAGAACATCAGGATTCCGGCAAAGAACATGGGTAGGAATAAAACCCCCATTAGGATCCATCCGTTCAGCCAGTAAAAGGTACCGGCAGGCAGGAACAGGAGGATCCCCAGAAGCAAAACCCCTGAAAGATATTTCACGACTGCGTTTGCCAACAGTTTTTTCTTCATGTCTTATCCTTTCACGAAACCCGATTCAGATGCTGCTGCAGAAATCGAGTATCTCCTGCAGTCTCGGAGCCACCTGTTCTTTATGCTCGATGGAACATAAGCCCAAACCGCCGCAGGATTTGATTTCCATATGTCCATAAAAATGATCCAGGGTTTGAATGATCCTGTCGCATTCCTTTTGTCCGGGTCCGGTCCGCAAAACGATGGAATAGCCTTTCTTCCTGCCGTGCAGGGAAGCGTGCGGCTCATGGGTGTTGCACCATGGAGTACATCGGTCAATAAAAACCTTAAACTGACCGGGTATATCTGCCCAATAAGAAGGGGAAACGCAAAGAATGATATCTGCACGATCCAACTCGGCAACCAGGACAGGAACATCATCCTGGATCCGGCAGGCCGCTGTATGGTGGCATTCCCGGCATCCTTTACAGAAACGGATGGAATAGTCGTCAATACAGACGGTTTTCGTTTCGAAACGGGAAGACAGGTTTTGCGCAGCCATTTTCACAATTTCTGCCGTAGCCCCGTTTCGTACAGGACTGCAGTTGATAATCAATGCCTTCATGAATATCCCCTTTCTGGATGTTAAAAGCTATGCTCCGCCTAAAGAAGATCGAGCAGGCTCATCTGCTCATGTTTCTGAGGAAACGCATGCATGTAGGAAAAGCAGGAATCCGGGTCGTCCATGATCCCGTGCGCCCGGCAGAACCTATGGAAGAGGTCCATCAGGTTCCGGGCGTTCGGACTGGGAAGCTGGTATGCATTCCCGTAACGTTCAATGTATTGTTTTTTCAAACCCGGGAAATGCCGGTCCAGCGCGTCATAATAGTACTCTCTGTCGCCGTCCCGAAGTGTAAGCCCCATATCAAAGCAGATGATTCCCTTTACACTGACCCTGGCGCATTCTTCCAGAATCGTACGGATATTTTCTTCTGTATCATTCAGAAAAGGAAGGATAGGGGTCAGCCAGACGATACAGGGAATTCCCCTTTCCTGCATGGCTTCCAACACCTGAATCCTTCTTTTTGTATTGCATACATTCGGTTCCAGAATGCTGCAGAGTGTGTCGTCATAGGTGGTAAGGGTGAGCTGGACAACACATTTGGCAGACTGGTTGATGGAATCCAACAGGTCGATATCTTCCAGAATCCGGTCGGATTTTGTCTGGATTGCCGCGCCAAATCCGTATTTCCGGATGATTTCCAGACATTTCCGGGTCAGACGCAGGTTCTCTTCACAGTGCATATAAGGGTCGGACATGGAACCGGTCCCGATCATGCAGGGCTGCCGTCTGCTTTTCAGGGCTTTTTCGAGAAGCTCCGGTGCATTCCTTTTGACCTCGATATCTTCAAAGGGATGCTTGAACTGGTAGCAGGTACTTCTGCTGTCGCAGTAGATACATCCATGGGAACAGCCCCGGTAGATATTCATCCCATAGTACCCGTTTGTACCGTGGAGCAGACCCTTGGCGTCGACAAAATGCATGGATCAACCTCCGTAAGAAACAGTGGATTCTCCATCCCCGGCAGAAGGTGTCACGGGAAGGCGGGAAGATGGTGAGATATTGACAAGGATGGAGAACAGCATAATCAGCGCATAGATGATCATGCAGCCGAGAAAAGCGTTTTCCACACTGATCCGGTCGGAAAGGTGGAAAATCCAGGTGCAAAGAATGATGAAATAACTGGAAACAAAGATCCCGATGTTCTTGCTGGCCAGAATCATGGTAGAGCCAACCGCCAGTTTTTCCGCTGGGGCTTCCAGCCCGTTGTAGACCTGCAGAACCCCGATAATGATGTGGTACCCGAAACCGGCCAGTATATAACAGCAGATGACAGAGACCATGGTGTGAAAAAGCAGACAGAGGATGGCACCGAGGATGACCAGGAATGCCATTACCGGGATGGTAAACCGTTTACAGAGTTTCATCAGCGGGTTCAGAAACAGATTACCGATTACTCCGGAAAGAGGGAAGAGGGACATAATGGTGCCGGCCAGCGCGGGAGATCCGAGATGATAGGCATCAAAGAAGATGGAAACTCCGGATACTGTCATGGGGTACAGCGTGCCGATAAACAAAAACTGTGCGGCTGCATAGAAATAGATTTTCCAGGAAAGCTTCTGTTCTCCCTGTGGGGAACTTGATCGTACCGTTTCCCGGATGGGAAGGGGATCCGGTTCTTTCAGTCCGAAAACGACCAGGACCAGGATCAGGACAGGAACCAGGTTATACAGAAAGGCATAATTCCAGCTCCTGGCTGCCAGAGCACCGGCCACGGGTCCTGCGGCAGAGCCTCCGATCGTCAGGGCTACCGTGGAATAACCGGTAAACGACACCAGTTTTTCCGGCGCGACAGAGCGGATGATATAGGAGTTGCGTACACCGTAGCATCCTGCGCCGATTCCCAAAATTGCACGGCAAAAGAGGACAAAAGCCCAGCTTCCCGTAATGAAAAATGGAAGCAGCCCGCCGACAATAATCAGGATAGTGCCTGTAATACTGATGAATCGGTAAGTCAGTTTCCGTCCGACCAGTCTTCCGGCAAGCAGCATAACCGGGACGGAGATTATTCCGGGCAAGGTGGAAACCAGCATGATGGTAGACTGGCTGACCGATGGAAAAGCCTGCTGAAAGGTATTGATGGCGGCGTTCATAAAGTTGCCGGTGCCTGAAAAGAAACAGATGGCGAGAATGGCAATATTGCTGAACAGGACTTTTCTCTGGGCTGTATTCAAAACAATCTCCTCCGGGTATGGCTGGAAAAAGGAAAAAGAGCTGCGTATATGGGATCACACCGGATCCGCGCATAATGGTTCTGTCCGATTATACCTTATTTTACAGGAAAAAACCAACCTGACAGACAACATCCAATCGAAACTAACAGGTTCAGCAACAAAACATAATCTTCCGCATGGAAACCGATGCATCTTTTATATATTTGTAAACGAAAACAGCCAGTATATTGCAGCTGGCCGTTTTCGTACTTGCTCTTAGGATCGTCCTACTCAATCTGTAATCACATATTAAATGCGGCGAACAAAACATGGTCTCCGATAATAACATCCGGGCTTGTTCGGATTTCCAAACAGCCTGCCTATCTTATCATATCCACGATTTCTCCGATATACATATCATGAATATCGTTATCCGCATACATGGTATCGACAACATCCTTCGGCATGTTCTCTGGAAGAAGACGCTGTTTATATAACTTTTTACATACAAGCGTCACTTCGGCTTCTTTAAATGTCATGGATTCTCCGGCCTTCATTGCGGTTAATCCCGAAACAGTCATCTTATCCATGTTCCGGCCTGATCTTGAACCCAGTACACCCAGTTCCTTCTTGTACTGTTCAGGATAAAAACTGACGGTAAAATAATCATTTCCGTCCATAAATTCATGCGTGTAGCGTGATTCCCTTACATAGACAGTCACTGCCGGCTTATTCCATATGGTTCCCATTCCGCCCCAGCTGATTGTCATGGTGTTAAAGCTTTCCTCTGTGCCGGCTGTAAGCAGAGCCCACTTTTTGTCAAATTGTTTGAAAATGTCCATTGTGAATTCCATGATCTAAAACCTCCGATCCAACATCCATAGTCCTACAATACTTTATCCGGGAATAAGAGTAAAGATTTGTTTTCATCCAAAGTGCTTTTTCAGCTCTTCCCGGTGTCGGTCGGCACCGGGAAGAGCTGCCTGCGTACATGTGAAGTAAAGAGAGAGTTCTTTGTTTCTTATTTGTCTCTATATGAGAGGCTTGATAAAAACCAAAGCTGATGTTTTGTGCTTTATCAGTCTGTAAAGAAAGCCAGTGCCTGTGCAGCAAACTCCTTTGGATGCATCATGACGTATTCGCCGTGCATGCTGTGCGGGATTATCACGACCTCCATCTGCGGCAAGTATTCCCTGTACCATTTCAGATCCCGGTAGCGGCCGGACCATTCCTCGTCACCGACCCAGAACTGGATCTTTGACGGGATAGCGGGAGCTTTCTTCGGTACGGAGTAGTTATTGGCAGACCAGAAGATGTTCCAGATCGTCTTATTACTGTAGCCCTTCAGATATTGCTGTATCTCCCTATACTCCTTTTTCGCGTCGTGACAAGGCAGGGTAAACCGATCC
>JAFPSR010000017.1 GCA_017413675.1 Clostridia bacterium
AATGTTTCCGGGAAGATCAGTGATGAGCGTTTTGCCATGATGAACCGGGGATATGAGGATGAGCAATGTCAGCTGAAAGCAGACGCAGAAGTTTTGCGGCAGGAAATCAAAACACAGGAACAACAGAACCAGAATCTTAATTCATTCATTCAGAAGATCAGGAAGTACGCAGAATTAACCGAATTGACGCCTTATGCGGCCTATGAGCCTCTATATCGGGGCACCGGATAAAAGCAACGGAAAACGCCGTCAAAGCATCCATATCTGCTATGATTTGATAGGGTTCATCCCCCTGAGTGAACTGATGGAACAGGAAATGGCATGACCCGAAGATCATGCCATTTCCAAAAACTATAAAACTATCTTATAAGCTCCGGCCTTTTTTGGAAACGTATTTTTCTTTCTGACCGAACGGACAGACGTCCAGCCAAGGAGATGGCAGTTTGTGACCTGCTGAAGCCCCGGGGTTGGAAAATTAGTGCAGATCTTTGTGAAAAAAGGAAAACGACATGCATGGTGCATGTCGTTTTCGCTTATCAAGGGCAATTGCTATGGAGGTGTATCGTCCAAGTTGCGCTTGAGATCAGGCTCTAGGGGCTGAAGATTGATTACAGGGCGGCAAATCCGCGGTCCAGATCCGCCAGGATGTCATCGATATGTTCCGTGCCGATGGAAAGGCGGATGGTGTTGGGATGGATTCCCGCTGCATCCAGCTCTTCCGCAGTCAGCTGGGAATGGGTCGTGGAAGCCGGATGGATTACGAGGCTCTTGACGTCTGCCACGTTGGCAAGCAGGGAGAAGAGCTGCAGGGCATCAATGAAACGGAAGGCTTCTTCCTGGCCGCCCTTGATGTCGAAGGTGAAAATGGATGCTCCGCCGTTCGGGAAATACTTTTCATACAGTGCGTGATCGGGATGATCCGGCAGGGAAGGATGGTAGACCTTTTCCACCTGGGGATGCCGGAGCAGGTATTCAACGACCTTCTTGGTGTTTTCCGCATGACGTTCCAGACGCAGGGAAAGGGTTTCTGTTCCCTGCAGGAGCAGGAAGGCCGCGAAGGGAGAGATACAGGCGCCGGTATCGCGGAGCAGGATTGCGCGGATATAGGTTACAAAAGCAGCGGGACCTGCAGCGTCGGTGAAGCGGACACCGTGATAGCTGGGATTCGGTTCGCTGATCCACGGATATTTTCCGGATGCGGCCCAGTCAAAGGAACCGCCGTCTACGACGACCCCGCCAAGGGTGGTGCCGTGTCCGCCGATAAACTTGGTGGCGGAATGGACTACGATATCCGCACCGTGCTCCAGCGGCCGGATCAGATAAGGCGTACCGAATGTATTATCGATGACCAGAGGTAGCCCGTGGGCATGGGCGATTTCGGCGAGAGCGTCGATATCGGGGATGTCACTGTTGGGATTGCCGAGTGTCTCAATGTAGATCGCTTTTGTGTTGGGACGGATGGCTGCTTTGACTTCCTCCAGGTCATGGATGTTGACGAAAGTGGAATCTACCCCGTACAGAGGAAGGGTATGGGCCAGCAGGTTGGCTGAACCGCCGTAGATGGTCTTCTGGGCTACAATGTGTTCCCCGCGGATGGCCAGGGCCTGGATGGTATAGGTGATTGCCGCGGCGCCGGAAGCGACAGCCAGGCCGGCTACACCGCCCTCGAGGGCAGCAATTCGGTCTTCAAAAACACCCTGTGTGGAATTGGTCAGTCTACCGTAGATATTTCCTGCATCTGCCAGGGAAAAACGGTCCGCCGCATGCTGGGCGTTATGGAAAACATAACTGGTGGTAGCGTAAATCGGTACGGCACGGGCATCGCTGGCGGGATCCGGGTTTTCCTGACCGACGTGAATCTGCAGAGTTTCAAATTTATAGTTAGACATGAGATGTACCCCTTTCAAATAGATAGAATAACTGGATCAGATTTGGAACAATGAAGAAGGGCACATTCGGCTGTCATAATGGATTGTGCGAATGAGACGCGGACAAGTAGGACTCATAGGTTGGTTTCCTTCTGCCTTTCAGGTTGTTAGGCTAAAGTATATACATGAAAACCTAGTATGTCAATAGGTAAAATAGGAAAATAGGTTAAAAAAAAGAAAACAATAAAAAAGGCGGGATTCCATGGAATCCTGCCGGGGGGAAAAGACTTGTATTACCGGATAAAGTTGGTGCTCTGCCGTTTTTCGGGCACAGGGGGCTGGATTCCTGCATTCCGTCCGGCCTCGATGCACTTGAGCATGTATGCCATATTGCGGCCGAGCGTCCGCATGATCTGCAGCCCTTCCAGATCCTGACGCACCTGTTCGGGGGTGTTTCCGTGCACCATGTTCCAGTATTGGGAGGGAACGATGGGCATCCCGGAGATCGGGAAATATTTATTGATCTGGTCCAGGGCTGCTGTTGAACCTGAACGGCGGCAGGAAACTACCGCTGCAGCCGGTTTGTACATGAACTCACTCCCGTGGCTGTAGAACAGGCGGCTCATGAAGGAAGTCAGGGAGCCGTCTGCAGCTGCATAATGGACAGGAGATCCGAAAATGAAACCATCGGCATCCTTTGCCAGTTTGGCAAAGGCATTCACCGGGTCGTCAAAAACGCAGTTGCCGCTGCGGTGACAGCCGCCGCACGCCATGCAGCCGCGGATAGGGTCTTTACCCAATTGGAAAATCTCGGTTTCTATTCCTTCGCTGTTGAGGGCAGATGCCACTTCACTCAGGGCAGTATAGGTGCATCCGTTGGGATGGGGACTTCCGTTTACCAGCAGTACTTTCATAATGGTTTCCTTTCTTTTGGTTCTGTGCCGGGACAGGTTTAACCCTGCCGACTTTTCCATGCGTCCTCGAACCGGCGTATCTGTTCCCGTACGGCTTCGGGAGCCGGCCCGCCGAACACCTTGCGCTGGGCAACACAGCGTCCGATATCAATGGCTTCATAGATATCCTCGTCAAACAGGGGATGGGCAGAGCGGTACTCTTCCAGGGGAAGGGTTTCCAGGGTATAGCCCTTGTCTATGCAAAGCCGGACCAGCTGCCCGGTGATATGGTAGGCTTCCCGGAATGGGACGCCTTTTTTGGTCAGATAGTCTGCGCAGTCCGTTGCGTTGATAAAGCCGGTTGCGGCTGAAGCGCGCATCTGTTCTTTCAGAACTCGCATGGTATCCAGCATAGGGGTCATGGTTTTCAGGCACAGCAGGGTGGTATCGATGGAATCGAATATAGCTTCCTTGTCTTCCTGCATATCCTTGTTATAAGCAAGGGGAAGGCCTTTCAGGAAGGTCAGCAGGGTAATCAGGTTTCCGTTGACCCGCCCGGTTTTCCCCCGCACCAGTTCGGTAATATCCGGATTTTTCTTCTGGGGCATGATCGAGGAACCGGTTGCGAAGGCATCGTCCAGTTCGATGAAATGGAACTGGGCACTGCACCACAGGATGATTTCCTCGGACAGACGGCTCAGATGGGTCATAACGAGGGAAAGGGCGGCATTGAGCTCCACACAGAAATCCCGGTCGGAGACAGCGTCCATGGAATTTTCGCATACCCCGGAAAAGCCCATGAGCTGCGCGGAGAGGAAACGATCGATCGGATAGGTGGTTGTAGCCAGGGCACCGCTCCCCAAAGGGGAATAATCCATCCTGCCGACGGCATCCGCAAGACGTCCCTTATCACGCAGGAACATCTGTGCATAAGCCATCAGGTGATGGGCCAATGTCACGGGTTGTGCAATCTGCAGGTGTGTAAATCCCGGCATAACCGTTTCGGTATGTTCTTTGGCTTTTTTCAGAATAACATCCAGGAGGGCATCCATCGCCGTCTGGATTTCCCGGGTCCTGTTCTTGAGATAGAGACGGACATCGGTTGCAACCTGGTCATTCCGGCTTCGGGCAGTATGCAGGCGCATGCCGGCGGCGCCTATCCGTTCCGTGAGCACCTGCTCCACAAACATGTGGATATCCTCTGCATTAGGATCAAATTCCAGTTTTCCGCTGTCCAGGTCCTGCAGAATGCCGTGCAGGCCATCCTGGATCAGGGCAACATCCTGTGCGTCCAGAATCCTGCAGGCGCCGAGCATTCCGGCATGGGCAATGGAAGCTTCGATATCTTCACGATACATCGCCTGGTCAAACCGGATGGAAGAATTGAAATCATTTACGCCGGCGTCCAGTTCTTTGGAGAAACGGCCGGCCCACATTTTTGCCATGGGGTTATCCTCTTTCTTTCCGGAATCGGAGAACTTTTGTCTATTATAGCAGATTTTTGAGAGGAAAGGGAAATAAACGCCTGTGACGGAATTCCGATTCCGGCCACAGGCGTATTCTGATTGCAGCGGTCTGTTTAGTCTGCGTCCTTCTGTGCCATCATCTGGGCACGTATCTTGATGGGCAGGCCGAACAGGTTGATGAATCCATGGGAATCCATCTGGTTGTAAACTTCGTCTTCGCCGAAGGTAGCGATTTCCTCGGAATAGAGGCTGTACGGGCTCGTTACGCCGGCATTGATGATGTTGCCCTTGTAGAGCTTGACCTTGACTTCGCCGGTAACGGTTTCCTGTGTTTTCTCCACGAAAGCCTGCAGGGCTTCGCGCAGGGGGGTGAACCACTGGCCGTTGTAGACGAGCTCGGCAAATTTGATTGCAACCTGCTGTTTGTAATGCTGGGTTTCCTTATCCAGGGTGATCTGTTCCAGCTGCTCATGGGCGGCGAACAGGATGGTTCCGCCGGGGGTTTCGTAAACACCGCGGGATTTCATGCCGACCAGACGGTTTTCCACCATGTCGATAATCCCGACACCGTTGGCGCCGCCAAGCTCATTCAGCTTGCGGATGATATCGCTCAGTTTCATCTTCTGACCGTCCAGAGCGACGGCCTTGCCTTTTTCAAAGGAGATGGTTACATAGGTGGGTTTATCCGGGGCCTTTTCGGGGCTGACACCCATCTCGAGGATTTTGTCATACTGGGGCTCGTTGGCCGGGTCTTCCAGATCCAGACCTTCATGGCTGAGGTGCCAGAGGTTCTTGTCCTTGGAATAGTTGGTTTCCCGGTTGATGGCAAGCGGGACGTGATGCGCCTCGGCATAATCGATTTCTTCTTCTCTGGACTTGATATCCCAGATTCTCCAGGGGGCAATGATCGCCATGTTCGGCGCAAAATTCTTAATGGTCAGTTCGAAACGAACCTGGTCGTTGCCTTTTCCGGTACAGCCGTGCGCGATGGCGTCGGCGCCTTCTTTCTTGGCTATTTCAACGATACGTTTGGCGATAACGGGACGGGCGAAGGAGGTGCCCAGCAGATACTTGTTCTCATAGATGGCGCCCGCCTGGACGGTGGGGGCAATGTATTCATCGCAGAATTCATCTACCAGATCCAGCACATACAGCTTGCTGGCACCGGTCTTAATGGCTTTTTCTTCCAGACCGTTCAGTTCGGCACCCTGTCCGACATCGGCGGCAACGGCAATGACTTCGCAGCCGTAATTTTCCTTGAGCCAGGGGATGATGACGGATGTATCCAGTCCGCCGGAATAAGCTAACACAACTTTCTTATAGGTAGGCATGATAATCTCCTTACTGCATCCGAGACGTTATCGCGGCGTCTCTGTTTATTTCTGAAATCCATTATATACAGAAAATAGTATATGTCAACCCGAAGAATGCATAAATATGTAAAAATATTATTAATCAATGCATTCAATTTGCATGAATATGCATTTGGAGGAGAATGGACGCTGCCGGCTTCCTCCTGTCTGCTTTACACGGAGAGATCCCGGATTTGATTCAGGATCTCCAGACCGTAGATATCCCGGGTTTCCTTTTTGAGCAGGGAAATATATTTTTCCCTGGTTTCCATCTCAACGAGAATGGCAACATCCCAGAGCACATCGCTGTGTACATAATACATCTCGGCATCGGGATCAAGGGCATGACTGTAGAACTGGTCCATAAAGTCCAGCCTGGGGAAAAACCTGGTGACGATATATTTCCCGTTCGGGGAGATTCTGCCCAGATGGGCAAGTCCCAGAATTGTATTGTCCTTGCCGAGGATGGGAGCGGCATATTCCTCCTGGAAGAGCAGGCCTTCCTTCAGGCTGAAATCAGACGGGCCGTATTTGCCCAGTTCATAGACACGCAGGAGATGGGCAAAATCCACACGTCCGTATAGTTTTTCGACATTCTCCGTATCGGTATCCCTTTCCACAGCAGATTTTTCTTCATCGGATGCGAAAAGGGGGCTGGTTTGATCCGGTTCCAACCCCAGTGCCGAATATACCTGCTGGGATTTGGCTGGATCTGACACGGGGATCACGGCGTTTTCCTTTGCGTTGATTTGATACCGGTATTCCCCTTCGACCTGCCACATGTCTTTATCCAGACAGACCAGGTATTCCTCTCCGGCCGTTACGGTATCTTGGCGGAAACGGATCTTTATCAGTGTGTCCGAATCCACAGGGAGGGTTCCTTTATATACGTTGCAAACCCGGCAGAAAAAGGTTTCGGAATAGTAGTCATGGGAAACAACTCCGGCATTGTCGGGATCCGTCAGGATCCGGGCGACAATGGGAGATCCCCGAACGATGTCCCCGATATTATCGCTGTGGACATAGCGCTCGTATTCCTGGAAGTAGGATGGCTGTATCCCCATTTTTTCCCGAATGAAATCGATCAGTTCTCCCCGGGTTCCCATCATGGATTCCATGGGGAAGCCCTGTAAGTTGAGCTCTTCGATCTTTTCCGGATCTTTCTTCTGTACCCTGCATACAAACCCCGGATTGTAGAGCTCAACGGTCTCTTCCGGCCGGAATACGCTATCTATTTTGCGAATCGGAATGATGTATCGGCATCCGAGGTCATAGTCATTCCACTTATGTTCGATCAGTCCCCGGAAGACACGGAGAGTCAGGCTGCTCTTTTCATAGACTCCCGTGATGACGTTCAGATCCTCGAAAGTATAAACGTCATAGTATCCGGGTTCCATATCGGGATCCCGGGGCTGTTCCTCATGGGAAACAAGAGTCCCCTCAATGACCAGGGAGGATTCGGAAAGGGATTTGGCGAGAATTTTCTGCGCTTCTTCCTTGGTGTACGGGATATTCTGGCAGCTCGGAGGGGCATCCGCACTGGGGACGAAGGTTAGGGTATCCAGCATTTCCAGTGCCTGATTGGAGGTTTCCCTGGACCAGAAGGGCAATGTGCGTGAAGTGGGCACATATTCGGCTTTCATGAAGTTTCCGATCCCGATCGACAGATATCTCCATCCTTTTCCCTTCTCGTATTCGTGGCTGCTGATGATATTTGCCGGTACACCGGCTACGGTCAGGTTGTCTTCTTTCAGCCCGTTCCCGCAGAAATACATGGATCCGATTCCGACAGCCAGAAATCCGCCTTCTTCCTCGGGGGGAACGAGGGTAAAACCGAAAACAATCTGGCTTCCCTCCGTTCCGGAAGGACAGAGCGTGGTTTTCCAGCTCCTGGGCGGGACAAGGGAAATGGTCCCGTACAGCCCGGTAACGGTATAACGGGTATTTCCGTCCGGCATTACCTCGACGGGGCTGGTGGCATCCGGATTCAAATCGTACCGGTTCTCTCCGCAGCTGATCAGACATAGGCAAAGAGCGAGCAGGATGAGGAGGACTGTTTTTTTCTTCATGTGAATTTCTCCTTCCGGATTCAGCGGCTGTAAGGGGAAAACAGTGATGATCGGTTCTTGATTTTTTTGCATCTCTATATACATAGAATATTCCCGTACGAAAAAAATGACAAGCGGAATCCGGTTTTTTCCGGGATACAGATGAAAACCGGAAGGAAAAGACGGAGATGACATTTTTTCCAGGTACATGAAATTATTTCGGGAAACCCGGGAAGGAAGCCTGGAATGCGGAGAAAACAGGAGATGCGCTTTCCGATGTTCCCGAAAGGCATATGGATATTCACATCATCCAACTTATCATCTTGACAGAAAATGGGAAGAAATATATACTATAACTAGATGAACTAATATGCAAGATTAGATAAAGGGAGGAGATTCCATGAGAAACTGGTTAGACCGGATAGCCCTTTGGATTCGGATC
>JAFPSR010000018.1 GCA_017413675.1 Clostridia bacterium
AAGGTACCTCCACAAGAAAAAAGGAAGAAAAAATCTCTGCATGCAAGGGTTTTCCTGCATGCAGAGATGGCGGAGAGTTAGGGATTTGAACCCTAGGTACGCTATCAACGTACACACGATTTCCAGTCGTGCGCCTTAGACCACTCAGCCAACTCTCCATGGTCTATTCATAAGCACAACGCTTACAAATGTGGATTATACAGGATATCCCATGAAAAAGCAAGCGCAATTTTCAACAAAACATCGGAAACATGAGAGGCAAAAATGGGCTACACCTTTCCTGCTGTCTGGCCGGAATCGGGCAAATGGTTGGAAAATACACAGGAAAAGGACTTTACAAAAGAAAGATTTCTTGTTATACTTCTCGTTGTCGGCGCAAAAAGGAGCCGGTTTGCTCTCCCGCCAACATAGCTCAGCAGGTAGAGCAGCGGTTTCGTAAACCGCAGGTCTGGGGTTCGAGTCCCCATGTTGGCTCCAGTTACGAGGTGTAGCGCAGTTTGGTAGCGCGTTTGGTTCGGGACCAAAAGGTCGCTGGTTCAAATCCAGTCACCTCGACCATATCGGGTATTCATGACAAAGCATGGTTGTGGATACTCGATTTTCTTTTTATCCTGAGTGTTGAGGAAGAATTTTGCCGGAAAGGGGGCATAAACCCGGATACGAAAAAGAAAATCACCGGTTCCGGGTTACAGAGCATGATAATCAGGGAAGTGAATACGTATTTTGTCCGTCCACGCTGGGGGTTTGTGGAAATCATCACGGATACCGGGATCACTGGATGGGGGGAAGCGGTTCTGGAAGGACACGCCAGGGCAGTTTTATCCTGCGTCCAGGAGATGAAGGATTATCTCCTTAACAAGGATCCCGCCGATATCGAAGGAATCTGGGAAACCCTTTACCGTGCAGGTTTCTATCGCGGGGGCGGCGTCCTGATGAGCGCCATTTCCGGAATTGATCAGGCACTCTGGGATATCAAGGGAAAAGTATTCAATGCCCCGGTTTATCAGCTTATGGGAGGTAAGTGCCGCGACAGAATGAAAGTGTATTCCTGGATTGGCGGTGACAGGCCATCTGATGTCGGAGAAGCCGCCAGACAGAAACGGGAAGAAGGATTTCAGGCCGTCAAAATGAATGCGACGGAAGAACTCCAGATGCTGGACAGCTATGACAAAATTGATGCAGTACTGGAACGGGTAGCGGCAATCCGGGAAAAGTGCGGGAAATATTTCGGGATTGCTATAGATTTCCACGGACGTGTCCATATGCCCATGGCTAAAATCCTGGCTAAGAAACTGGAAGAATTTGATCCTATGTTCATTGAGGAACCGGTTCTGAGTGAAAACATGGAATATTTCAGGGAGATTGCCCGGTGCTGCAGCATTCCGATTGCAACCGGGGAGCGCCTGTTCTCCAAATATGATTTCAAACGTCTCCTGCAATGCGGCGGGGTTGCCGTGATCCAGCCGGATCTTTCACATGCGGGGGGAATTACGGAAGTCAAGAAGATTGCCGCGATGGCGGAAAGTTATGATGTAGCTCTGGCTCCCCATTGCCCGTTGGGACCGATTGCACTGGCAGCTTGTCTGCAGGTGGATGCAACCAGCTATAACGCGGTGATCCAGGAACAGAGTATCGGGATTCATTATAATGTTGGGAAAAGTGTCCTGGATTATGTGAAAAACCCGGAAGATTTCGAATTCCGCGGTGGATTCGTGGAATTGCCGAAAAAACCCGGGATTGGGGTCGAAGTGAACCGGGAACTTGTCCTGGAAGAGAACAGGACTCCCCATAACTGGAAGAACCCGGTATGGCACCATCCGGATGGATCTGTAGCGGAATGGTAATCGCACTGGAAATGTAAACAAGGTGTCCATTTTCTACCGAAAAGGGATGATGAGTTGTCACTACTGAATAAACGGATTCAGGACAGCCTCGGAAAAGTCGCAAAATCAGCGGATGGATTTCTGACACGTCATTTCACCAGACCCTCTATCACATGGAGACAGGCTTTTGCCATCCTGCTTCCGCTGATGGCAGAGAACCTGTTTACCAATCTGTTTGGTCTCCTGAATACAGCCATGATCAGTTCCTCCGGTGTGACTTCCCTGTCCGCGGTAAGCCTGGTGGATACGTTAAACAGTTTTCTCTATGTGTTTTATTCTGGTGTGGCGACCGGCGCAAGTGTAATTGTAGCCACCTACCGCGGAAGGCATGAAGCGGATCATCTGCATGAAGCTTCTGTCCAGGCGGTGACTTCCGTAACCTCATTTACCATGATTACCATGCTGTTTGTCGTGGTGTTCCATGCTCCTTTGCTGCAGCTATTGTTCGGATCGGCGGAAGAAGAGGTTATGTCGAAGGCAAAACTGTATATGCTGGGATGTGCTGCAACTCTTCCGCTGGTGGGAATTACCAGTTCCATCTGCGGTGTGCTGCGGGGCATCGGAGAAGGGAAAACAGCCCTGGGATATACAATGGTAAGTACGGTAAAGTATGTCGTATTGAATGTATTGTTCCTGCGAATCCTGGATATGGGTATTCCCGGTCTGATTCTTTCCATCACGCTCAGCCGGATTCTGAATCTCGGTATTCTGTGGATCCTGCTCCGACGGAGTCACAGCAGTTTTGTTTTCCGTTTCAGGGAGTTCTTTCATGTTCAGCTGCCCATACTGCGCAGTATTATCGGAGTCGGTCTCCCGTGTGCAGCTGAATCCCTGTTCTTTACCGGCGGACGGCTGGTGACGCAGACGGTTATTGTTCCCATGGGGACGAATGCTATTGTCACCTTTAATGTTTCTTATTCTATTATGATTCTCAGCCAGATCCTGGTTACATCTGTCAATACCTCTCTGTTCACCATCACCGGGATTTGCCTGGGCAATCGCAGAGAACAGGATGTAAGGGACTTGACCAGGTCATACTTTGTTTTCAATACAGTGCTGTATATTGTCGGGATCGGCGTTATGCTGGCACTGTTCCGCAGCCTGGTCCGATTCTATCATGCACCGGATGAGATTATCCCGATGATATTCCTGTGCGCAATGAGCGGGGTCGTGTTGCAGCCATTTCTGCATAATCTTGCGTTTATGCTTCCATATGTGTTCCGTGCAGCCGGGGACGGACGTTTCTGTACGGTTTCGTCTCTGCTCGTGATGTGGATATTCCGCGTGGGCCTTGGATGGTTTCTCGGGAGCCATTTGGGAATGGGTGTGCCCGGAATCTGGATCGGTATGCTGAGTGACTGGGTGGTTCGGGCGGTTATCTATCCGATTCGTCTAAAAGGAAACCGATGGCTTCGGCATAAAGTGATTCATGACACATAAAAGATAGGATTTCAATGGGAATTGTAGAAGGAAACCGAAATGGGTTCATCGCGAAAGCCCGAAATACAGGGATTTCGTGGCGGCTGTTGTACAGTGTGAAACAGGCATGCAGAGCCTTTGAAATCCTTGCAACGGAAGAATTTGTTTGTTATGATACAAATATAAAATACCCTTATGGGAGGTTCTGCCAATGAAACATGGTCTTTGTGTAATCGGATATGGCGGCATGGGCGGATGGCATGTCAACCATGCGCTGAAGAGCGATGTAGTGGAGCTGATCGCTGTTCTTGATATATTGGAAGAACGGTACCTGTTGGCAGAATCCCAGGGGATCCGTGCATACAGAACGTTGGAAGAAGTTTGCGCAGATCCCAGAATCGAGCTTGTTACGGTCGCAATCCCGAATGATCAGCATGAAGCAGTTGCGATCCGCTGCATGGAAGCAGGGAAAAACGTAATCTCCGAAAAACCGGTTACCCTCTCCGTGGAATCCCTGGACCGGATGATTGCGGCTTCCAAGAAGAACAATGTCCTGTTTACGGTACATCAGAACCGCCGTTGGGACGTTGACTTCCTTGCCATGAAGGAACTGTTTAATACAGGGGCGATCGGGGATATCTTCAATATCGAATCCCGCATCCACGGTTCCCGCGGCATTCCCAGTGACTGGCGCGGAATCAAGAAATACGGCGGCGGTATGCTGTATGACTGGGGCATCCATCTGATTGACCAGATCCTGATGCTTTACTACACGCAGAAGATTGTTTCTGTCTACTGTGAATTTGATCATATCACCAACGACGAGGTGGATGACGGATTCAAGCTGACGCTGCGTTTTGATAACGGCGCCCGTGCCTATGTGGAAGTCGGAACATATAATTTCATCGCGATGCCGCGTTTCTACATCCAGGGCAAAAAGGGCACCGGTATTATCATGGACTGGAGAGAAAACTGCAAGGTAACAGAGTGCTTCGCCTGGCATGAAAGCGATGTTGTACCGGTGGAAACCGCAGCAGGCTTAACCAAGACAATGGCGCCGCGTGATGAAATCACGACCAAATCTTATGAATTGGATCGCCCTGTCAGCGACGTGCATGATTACTACAGGAATTTCTGTGCAGCGATTGAGGGGAAGGAAACCCAGATCGTTACGCATCCGCAGATGCGCAGGGTTCTGCGTGTAATCGAAGCAGCTTTCGAGAGTGTGGAAAAGAATCAGGTTATGCCGTTCGAGGATATTCTGGCAGATTAATTGGCAGTGATTCCTGTCGGCGATACGTAAGAACAGAGTACGGGGCTGTCCACAGATGGAATAGCCCCGTTTGCCTATTATGGAAAGGAAATACCGGCATGTTGTCCAAGCAAATGATGATTCCCCTTCTTGCATGGTATCGTGAAAATGCCCGGCTTCTTCCATGGCGGGAGGATCCGACCCCGTATGCTGTATATGTGAGTGAAATCATGCTGCAGCAGACAAGGGTAGAAGCAGTGAAGGGGTATTATCTTCGCTTTATGGATGAACTTCCGGATATCCGGTCCCTGGCGGATGCTCCGGAAGATCTTCTCCTGAAACTATGGGAGGGATTGGGGTATTACAGCCGGGTTCGCAATATGAAAAAAACAGCCCAGATCCTCGTCCGGGAATACAACGGACAGTTTCCTCCCACAGAAAAGGAATTGCTTGCCCTTCCGGGGATCGGCCCTTATACGGCGGCCGCTGTAGCCTCCATCGCGTTTGGGAAAAAGGCCGCAGCTGTAGACGGCAACGTGCTGCGTGTGTACACCCGCCTGGCAGCGGATCCTACCAGAATTGATGATTTGTCCTTCCGAAAAAAGATCAAGCAGGAAATGGAAGACCAAATGCCGGAGGAGACAGCGGTTTTCACGCAGGCGTGGATGGAATTGGGAGCCATGGTTTGTGTCCCGAAGAACCCGCGCTGCGGCATTTGCCCCGTGCAGGCGTTTTGCAAGGGATACCGGGACGGAAATCCGGAACAGTATCCGGTGAGATCCGGGAAAAAAGAAAAGAAAAAGGAAGAGAAAACAGTATTTCTTCTTTGCCATGCACAGCATATAGCCATCCATAAGAGAGCGGAAAAAGGGATGCTGTCCGGGTTATGGGAACTGCCGAATACGGAAGGACATCTGTCAGCACAGGAGGCATGCAGGTATCTGGAGGCGCAGGGAATTCCTGCAGTGACAGTGCGTCAGGGGATTCCGTATACCCATATCTTTACACACCGGGAATGGGATATGGTCAGTTACGTTGTGGAAACGGGGGAGGAAAGCCCGTTGTATTTCTGGGTGACGGATGAAGAACTGGCTGAAAGCTATGCCCTGCCTACAGCTTTCAGTATGTTTCTGAGCCGGGAGACAGAGAGTGTATGATCTCGAAAAACTCTTGCAAACCAATAATTGATATGATACTATATGAATGTTGCGTAGAAGGGTACTTCTTTCCGACGTGTTCTGCGGGGCATTAGCGCAGTTGGCTAGCGCGCTACATTCGCATTGTAGAGGTCACCGGTTCGAATCCGGTATGCTCCACCATAGTCAGGAAATCCGAACTTCGTCCCGATGGGGGATGGTGTTCGGATTTCTTTTTTCCCGGAAAACAGATGGCGGAAGTAGTGGAATCTCTTTGTCCGGTATTATAATGATGTCAGTGGCTGATCGAAAGGAGAAGTTGGCAATGGCATGGGAAAAGAAAACGCTTCGATCTGAGGAAGTCCGCGTAATGTATAATAAGGCACTGCAGGGTGTGCGCAGCTGTATTCAGCGCTTCGATCTGTATGACAGGCCCATTCTGACGGTTGGTCCGGGTTATCCCGGTGTCTGGCTGGAACATAATCATGACTGGATGTTCTTTGCGGAACATGACCCGCAGGTGGCGATCGATACCCATGACTTTTTCTACCGTTTTCAATCGGCAGAGGGTCAGTTTCCGGCTTTTGCCTATAAGGCACCCGATCAGACATTTTATTCCGTAGGCTATTCTCAGGTTCAGAGTGTGTATCCCATGGCCGCCAGCGCATGGTATGTTGCACGCCTTGCCGGGGATGAGAGTTTCCTGCAGCGCTCCTATGATGCCTGTGCGCGATTTGATGCATGGCTGTCCCAATGGAGGGATACCCGGGGAAGCGGCCTTGTGGAGTTTTTCTGTGAGTATGATACCGGCTGCGACAACTCGGCACGATGCACAGGATTCGGGATCCCTCACTGCTGCCCGGGCGGAGATGCCCGTGTCTGCCCTGAATCGGATATTCTGCCGGTAATCGCCCCGGATCTTTCCGCAAATAAATATCTGGGAAGAATCATGCTGTCCCGGATGGCAGACGCCCTGAATCTGACTGCGGAATCTGAACAGTGGGAAGAGAAGGCGCAGGAGACAAAGCAGGCGATTTACGATCACTGTTATGACCCGAAGGATGAATTCTTCTATGACGTGGATAAACACGGCCGATTCCGGAAATACCGCACAGAACATATCATGCGGATGTTCATGTGTAAGGCAGTGGATACGCCTGAATTTGAGAAAATATATAAGCGGTACATCGAACATCCGGATTGGTTCGGTACACCCTATCCCTTCCCGTCGATTGCCGTATCGGATCCGTCCTTTAACGGGGAGCGCCTGGCAAACAATTGGGGAGGCATGTCGCAAAGCCATACGGCGCTGGAAACCGTATTCTGGATGCGGCAGCAGGGGAAAAAGACGGATTTCGAAGCTGTAGCTTCGATCTGGCTTGATCTGTTTATGCATTCGGATCAGTTTTTTGCCCAGGAAGCACATCCATTTACCGGTGAGATGTCAGATTGTGCGCCCTGTTTCGCCACAAGCTGCATTGCGTTTATGAAACTGGCGGAATTGCTGGGATATGTTAATCCGGGACGGTTCTTTTCGGAATCGGTCTTCGATGCGCTTTGAGTTTTGCAAGGGAGACGATTGCTCGGACCCGGTATGTCCTGTCGCCAATAAAAAACGGACGCTGCCATGATTCCGTGGCAGTGTCCGTTGTAAAGTATCGTCAGGGGAGTTCCGGATAAATGGAACGCAGACTGTCGTTTTCCCGGGTATAACGTTCATGATAGGCGCGGTAGGTGGTCAGCCCGTACTGTGTTTCCAGATCCTGCACATCCAGTGCCGGATCCCGGGAGGCCAGCTGGAAAACATGGGCTTCATCATCCAGCCGTATGGACAGCCGGTCCCCGTACACTGCGCGCAGCTGTGGAACAATCTGTTCATGCCAATCCAGATGATAGATGGGCGCACCCGGATCGATCACCGAGGAAACGAAGGGCTCATTCGGAGAAGACTGGGCAATGGTACGCCCAAAGGGATCAATGATCCGGCTGGGTGCATCCCAAACGGATGTGACGACATAGTACATATGCAGGGCAGCGTATGCATTGAGCAGGTTCCCGCCATGGTAAGCGGAAGGCCACACGATCATATCGGCACCCATGTCGGCAAGTTTTTTCCAGTCGTCACGCCAGCCGACATCAAAGCAGATCATCAGCCCGATCCGACCGATGTCTGTATCGATGACGGCAAAGCGCTCCCCGGGAAGACCGGACTTAGCAATGGCGCGGAACGTAATATGGCGCTTCCGGTATTGCCCTATGATGGTCCCGCTGCGGTCGATCACATAGGCTGTGTTATAGCGCATACCGGGATGTCCTTCTGCAGGGACTTCCGGATTGACAACAAAATAGGTTCCGACTTCTCTGGCAAACTGCCGGCACATTTCTGTCAGCTGCCGATTGTTTTCGATCCAGTTGGGATTATTGGAATCCCCTGTGGAAATGAGAACCTCTTCCGGAATACAGACAAGGTCCGGATGACTGTGCCGGATTTCTTCCAGGTGTGTCTGAATGGATTTCAGAATTTCTTCCTGGGTGTTTCCAAGGTGATACGCGGAAAAGGAGAAGACTTTAGCTTGTTTTCCCATGAAAAGGCCTCCCTATGCTTGTTTGTTTACCGGGATTTGGAAGGGGATCGCTGGATGGAATGGCATCCGGGTATCTGAAAGACCGCTTTACCTGATCCTCGCCTTTATATGGTATCATAAACCAAAGAGAAATACACTGTCTGATTCGGAGCAAACAGGATGAGATGCTGTATAAACAGATACCTATCCGATTCAGAGATGTGGTATATTAGGCTTGGATAAGGACGATGCTTGCGAAAGCAGTGAAAAAGGAGAGCGCGGAAGGAGGAGACTGCATGGTAACCAATGTGTATAAACGTTACTATAAAGCAGATGCAGTTTTTGCGGATGTACAGCGCAGAGGGGCATTGGTGATGCTGGTCAGTGATTCCGAAGCGGGGATGATCACCTATAAGGCAGCAGTGACTTTCTTCCCGCATACGGAGAAAGAAGATTTTGCAGTTTCCTATGATGCATACTTCGAGAAGGAACTGTACAACGGAAAAGGACGCAGGTCCAAAAAGAAAGAGACTGCCTACCTGTCGGAACTTCCGGCAGTAATCGATGAGATGATCGAAGGGACAGCTTCTGTTTTCTGGGATGAACCGTTAACAGAGGAGAGCAGAGGCTGAGAAAAGCTTACCGGAACGCAATCGGAAAACCGAAATGAAATGAGGGAATGAAATGAAACTGGCTACCGCATTATCGGAACGGGCGGATCTGCAGAGAAGACTGTCCGAACTCAGCATCAGACTCAACAACAATGCAAAAGTGCAGGAAGGGGAGAAACCGGCAGAAGACCCGACCGAACTTTTGAAAGAACTGGATGAAGGAATGGAACGGTTGGAGGAACTGATTTCCAGAATCAACCGGACAAACAATGAAACAAAAGCGGGAACCGGGACATTGTCCGACCTGATCGCGCACAGAGACTGTCTGAAGGAAAGGATCCGCATCATGCGGGATTTCCTGAATACCGCGAGTGAAAAAATCACCAGATATTCCAAAACGGAAATCCGGATCCTCAGCGCAGTGCCTGTTGCCAAACTGCAGAAAACCGTGGATGCCTATGCCAAACAGCTCCGCGAGACGGATGAACAGATCCAGGGACTGAACTGGACAACGGAACTGCTCTGAGGATTGCTGGTAATCCGGTTGTGTGGACATGATCTCCCGCGATTGAGAATGAATCGCATGTGGTGGTATGTCGGGCGCATACCTGGGAGTTCGAATCTCCTGTTTTATCCTGTATGCCCCGTATCGTTACACACGGATCTGTTATCATGTATGCTTACAACCTATTGTCAGCAGCCGGATGAGGGCGGGAATGGGGTTATTATGCAATCGGAAGATCTTGTACGAAAAACGATTCGTGTTGTCTGAATCGCGGTTGATAGGATCCGGAGGGAAACACTCAACTGCAAGAAGAACCGATCGTCCGAATATCGGAGGAAAACGCAATGCAATGCACACTGGACCGGAATGGGCATTTTTATCGCGGGACACTACATATCCATACGACGGAATCGGATGGAGAACTGACGCCGGAAGAAGTCCGGGACCTCTACGAGAGAAACGGATATGCCTTTATTGCCGTCACTGACCATAACCGGTATGGGGTTTATAAAGAACTCAGCAAGCCGGGGTTCCTTGTGCTGCCCGGAACAGAATTGAACTGTGTTCATCAGGGGCAGATTCATCATATCGTCGGGATCGGGACACCGGATGGACCGGGATTTCCACACGGCTATCGGTTTGAAGACCTGCAGGAGAAGGACCCGCAGGAACTGGTGGATACGCTGACAAAACAGGGATGCATTGCCATCTACGCACACCCGTTCTGGAGCTATTGTGATCCGGAGATTCTTCTGAAGCTGCGGGGACTTACCGGGATGGAAATCATCAATTACAGTTGTGAACAGGAATGGAAGAGCGGGATCAGCGAGTATTATTTTGAGTATGTCCGCTCTCACGGCAGCGGTCTGTGGTGCTTTGGCGCGGATGATGCGCATGGCCATGTTCCGGATTTCCTGGGGGGATACATTACCGTAAAAGCACCGGAACTGACCTGGGAAGCAATCATCGGTGCGATCCGCCGCGGCAGTTTCTATGCTTCCTTTGCCCGCGAAGGGGAAAAAGCTCCGGAAATTTTCGATTTTGTTGTGGAAGACGGCGTGGCAAAAATAGACTGTTCCCCGGTGAGAAATATCCATATCAATGTCAGTCAGTCCTGCTACTGTCCGGTACATGGCACGGAAGACAATCCGGTAACCCATCATGAGTTCCGTTTGCCGGAGGATGCACGCCAGGTACGTGCCATTGTCAGTGACTTCCGAGGCCTTGTCAGCTGGACGCAGCCGATTGTGCTCTGATAGGAAGTTCCAGGGAAATACAGAAAGGAAAAGCAGGGTGCTGGCGACAGCACCCTGTTTGCAATCAAAAATATATAGCGGATATCGACCTGTAAAGAAACCGGGCACCTATGGCGCCCGGTCAATTCATATTTGTCAGTCAGGCAGGTTGTGCCCTTCACAGAGCCATAGATTGCAGGCAATGTTTCCCGCAGCGGCAGGATCGGCGAATACAGCCCACAGACGGAGCTCCTTACCTGCGGAATCGTCGGGAAGAGGAAGGAAAAGGTGTTGTTCCTGTCCTTTTCCAGGACTCTGGCCTCCCAGACATTTGCTTTATAGTCCGGAGCACGGTGCGGGAATCCGACATTTTCTCCGTCGAGTACCGCGCCGCAATAGACGCCTTCGACTCCATGCGCACCTTCGACAGCCAGGGCAACGTAGCTCCCCGGTTTGTGCGGTGGAATCTGTATGGTACCGTACCGGCAGCTGCCGGCATGTTTCGGGGAGTAGGGAGCCTGCAGGTTGTTGGCATGTGCGGCGGAAAGATCCAGACAAACTGTACCGTGTTTTGCACGTACAGCATAGATCCGATCCGGGGGACATGGCATTCTCAGATACCGGAAAGGTTTGTCGGTCCTGAAACAGGCTTTCAGCCGTTTGCCTTCGGCGGAGTAAAGGGTATGGATGGTCAGGCGAACAACTTCAACCTGTTCCTTTTCATTGACGGTAAACAGATGGGTCAGAGGAACGGTTTCCCAGCTGTGCAGATCGCAGGATGTCTGGAGCTGTGTGGGTATAAGGGCAGCCTTCAGTTCCCTGGTGTCTGCAGATGGATTGAAAAATTCAATTTCCACCGTGTCCGCATCCGTGACCTTCCGGCAGTCTATCCGCAGACAGCCTCCTTCGATCCGGAATCCCTTGCCCTGGTAGATCCTGCTCTGGGTGTCGAAGAAAGTAGAGGGATCTCCGTCAAACATGGCGGAAGCCTCACAGCCGCGGAGGATGTAGGTTTTCTGATTGAAGAAGGCTTCCCGGGCAGCATTGACTTCGGAAATGCGGCTCTCTCCGGAACGGATTTTTGTGCGGTATTCAAGACTGTCGTTTACAGCGGGGAACACCGCTGCCTCATAGAGGGCTTCCCCGTCAGACGGGTTTTCCGTTGTATGGGGAAGTGCCCCCAAAAACACAGGCGGTTTTTCCTGGATGTCGCATTTGCAGGGAACAGCATATTCTGAAAGATGACCGGAATGCAGGAGCTGCACCGGTTTTCCGTCACAGACAAGGTACTTTACAGTTTCCGGGATCCCGTCGGCGTTTTCCCGGATCATTTCATACCGGCAGTTGGTCAGGACAGGGTCTGCCTTTTCCGGGACAGAGACCTCCACCAGGGTTGCGCGGAAGGGTAGAAGGGGAAGGGTTACCGTGCTGCCGTAAGGGAAACATCCCAGGTGTTCTTCATAGGGATGCCGTATGTTGACGAGATAATTGCCGGAAGCAGTCAGACCGATGCTTTCATCCAGGGCAATTTCAATGGTCCGTGTTTCCCAGGTGTCATTGCCTGTACAAAGGAAACGTTTGTCCCCGGTGCCGCGGCTGACGGCGTCACAGCCAAGGGAAGCCGGCAGGAGCATACCATCCACGAGGATGGGAGCATTGTGTTTATGGAGGTTATAGACCCGGGCCAGCTTCGGAAGCTCGTTATCCCGCATAAACCAGGGGTTACCATAGATTTCCGGGGCCAGGATCAGGGAGCGGCCGAATGCCTGATAGACCAGTTCATCCTCAAAATAATCGACGGATGAGGAAATACAAACACCGTGGTCTTCGGCTAGCCTGTCCAGATTCTCTGTGTGACCCCGATGGAACATATAGGCTCGGTTATGCATACAGGTAATATCGTTCCCGAGATGGACATCCACATACGTTTCGTTGCCTTTGAACAGATAGGTTGTCACGTAGGGTTCGGCTTCGTAGAGTTTCAAGCGGTGGTTCAGCACGATCAGGTCGGGAGAATACCTGCGGCATTCCTGCAGCATCCGGGCATATATCCCGGCCTTCTCCGGACGAAGCTGCCCGCATACCCCGTCAATCTTGAACAGGGCGAAATGATAATCCCGGCATAGATGGACATAGAAATCAAACCGTTCTTTCTCCGTTTCGGGATCGTCGCCGAACCCGTCCGGACTGCCCCAGAGTCCCATTCGGATTCCCAGCTTTTCCGCGGCAGCGACGACATTTTTATACCCTTCTGGATATTGGGCCTGGAATTTATCGGAATTCAGGTTGCCGTAACCTTCCGCAGAACCGTCGAAATTGCCTGCATCCCAGGCATAAATCCGGATTTCCATCCCGTATGTTTCCTTCATATATCGGAAAAAATCCAGATTCACCAGGGTTTGTTTTTCTGTAGAACCTTCGTTGGTATTATTGATCCAGGAAAAATACTGCGGGACGGACGGTGTTCTTTGGTCTGCACCCGCCTGCTGTTTGTTCTTGATCATGTACCGAACCTCCTCTTCTGTTATGATTATATACTGGATTCATGGGACAGGAACAGGAAAAAAGAAAAAGGGAGCACTTTTTCTTTTCCGGATTACCTTCCCATGCGGGGGAAAAGCGAATATACTGAATCTGTGAATATACAGGCATTGGGGAGGAATCAGGTTATGCGTATCCAAACCCTTTTTAAGGCGGCAGGGCAGGACCATCCCCGCATCCCGTCGGTTGTTGCGGCACCGGATGGCAAGGTGTATGCTTTTATCAATAATCGGGTCGGATCCGACAGGGATGACACCGCTGAAACGGAGATCCTGTGCACAGTGCGTTCCCTGTCCGGAGCATGGAGCAAACCGCTTGTTGTAGCCAGACAGCCGGACTGGTCATGCATGATCGGAAGTGCAGTCGTGGATACTTCGGACGGAAGGGTTATGTGCCTGTATAAGAAGATCGCGGTCGTAGAAAACGAATTTGTGAAGGAACTGACTCCGGAAGAACGGGAACGCCTTGCCCGGCAGAAGGAAGAACGGGATGGGGTTCAGGAAGGCGATTATGTAGTCGAAACCCTGGACGGGGAGGTGTTCCGGGAACGAAAAATCCCGGTGGCTCCGAACCGTATGGCTGCAGAAGGGTTTCTTCTTGGTGCAGGCGGTTTTTCCCACGGCAGCGGGGCCGGCATTACGGTACGGCATGGCGAACATGCCGGAAGGCTCCTGATCCCGGCGAGGATTTCCCTGCACCCCGTTACGGATTGGGAAGGATTGAAAACCGGTTCTGCCAATACTGTTCTCTACAGTGACGACCATGGGAAAAGCTTTCAAACCGGCGGGATTGTGGAGGCAGGGACAGGAGAAGGAACCCTGGCGGAACTTCCTGACGGACGGATCTATTTTAATTCGAGGGCGTATTTCGGCGATGGTTTACGGAGAAGTGCCTGGAGCTGTGATGCGGGGGAGACATTTCTGGGGCAGAAAGCACAGCAGGACCTGATCGAACCCTGCTGCAACGCCGCAGTTGTTTCCGCTGCATATCGCGGCAGGGAGATCCTTCTTTTTTCCAACCCGAAAAGTACTTCGGAACGGATCAATATGACATTGTCTGCAAGCTTTGACGGCGGGGTTTCCTGGCAGGAAGGAAAATGCATCGACCGACGCTTTTCCGGTTACTCAAGCCTTGCCTATGAGGCGAACAGCGGACTTGTTTTCCTGTTGTATGAATGCGTGGAAAAAACAAGCATCGATGAGATAGACATTGCGGAATTTACCGTGGAAGAAGCGCTTGCCCGCTGAACGGCCGGCATCGTATCAGGAGGGAGAAACTATGGATAGAAAATCACTGCCTGTAATCGGGATCATATTGGGAGACCATGCCGGGATTGGACCGGAAATAACGGCTATGACCCTGGCGGGGAGAACCCTTACGGATTTTATCCCGGTCCTTGTAGGAAACCGGGACCTTTTCCGCCGTGCCATGGCAGTTGTGCCGGGCTGTGAAGAGAAACTGGAAATTGTGGATATCACAGGGAATCCGACGGTGGAGAAAGAGCCCGGGAAAGTGTATTTTTACAATATTTCCATCGAAGGGGATATCCCGTTCGGAGAGGTAAATGCAGCCAGTGGGAAACTGATCATGGACAGTATGCTGGCAATGATCGGGCTGCAGAAACACGGGGAAGTTGACGGGTTCGTACTGGCCCCCATCACCAAACAGGCTCTGCATGCGGCCGGATATCCGTTCTCTTCCGAATTCGAAATTTTTACGGATGCCTACGGGACGGAAGGATGCCGGGCCGTGATCCGGGCAGACCGGATTTTCCGCTGTACGGTAGTAGGGCATGTACGCTTCACCGAAATCGTCCCTCATTTGACAACCCAGGGCATTCTGGATACAGCACATGCCCTGGCAGATGTTATGAAACGTTTTATCCCTGGTGGAGAGCTCCGTATTGCGGTGGCGGCACTGAATCCGCATGCCGGGGAAGACGGACTGTTCGGGGATGAGGAGTCCGTGATTATCCAGCCGGCAATCGATTGCCTGCTCAGGGAAGGGCTGCAGGTGATCGGACCCTGCCCGGCAGATACCGTTTACCGTCGAGCCCAGACCGGCCAGGTGGACGGCATTGTTTTCCTGTATCATGATCAGGGGAATATCGCCATGAAAGCGGCGTCCTTCGGAGAAGGGGTCCTGATCTATACCGGTATTCCGGCACATGTAGTATCTGTCGGGCATGGAAGCGCATTTGAAATTGCAGGACAGGGAACAGCGGATCCGGAGAACATCTCTGCAAGCCTGGATACGCTTCTGGAGATCCTCCGAAAAGAAAACGGTACCGGGTGCTGATCCATGATCCTGCTCTAGAGTGGGGGAAACCGGGAATATACTGTATGAAAAAACGCCCTGCACGCGTTCTGCGTGCAGGGCGTTCCTGAAAAGCTAGTTCATTTTTTTCAAGACCGTCATTTCTATGATCCGTCCGCGGATGCTGATTTTTACGTCATCTGCCGCTTTGGCAATTACCGATTTTTCCAATTCATCCCAGTCTTCCTGCTTTCCGCCCTGGTTTTGTTCCCGGTACTGACGAAGCTGGTCCCGGTAATCTTCCATGGACCAGGCGTAATTTCCATAACTTTGGGGGACGGCTCCGCCGGAAAACCCGCTGGAGAACATAGGCGCCCCGGAAGAAGGTTCAAAGAAAGAACGGATTTTGCCCATGAATCCCCGGGTTGCTCCATTCCGTCCGCTGGAGGAAGCAGAAAGCAGCTGCTCTTTGGTTTCCTTGCCCACAAGACTTCTGACACGCAGGTGCAGCTCATAGATATTGTCCTGGTCTTCGATCCAGAATTCTCCGTTGACATTGCCGGTAATCGCCCGCATCATAGCCATCATTTCTTCTGTCAACAGGCGGATATATAAGGCATTTTTGGAAGACAGGTCTTTGTAAGTAACCAACTTATCGACCTGGGTAAG
>JAFPSR010000019.1 GCA_017413675.1 Clostridia bacterium
ACCAGTGACACAGAAAGTATACTTGAAAACTGACTTGCTATTTACCGGATAGTACGGGAATATGTGTCTGACCCGGAAAAGGAGGGCATGCACATGACTACTACATTATTTGGTAAACAGGTAAGAATCATCGTGGCAGGAGGACGGGATTTTAACAATTTCATTCTCCTGTCGGAAACCCTGGACGCAGTTTTGGAAAGATACACGTTATCCGAAGTGAGCATCGTTTCTGGGTGCTGCCAGGGAGCGGATATCCTTGGCGAGCATTACGCAAAGGAACACGGGATTCCCGTGGTACGATTTCCTGCTGACTGGCCGGCATACGGAAAGGCGGCAGGCCCGGTCCGTAACCGGAAGATGGCAGAATACGCCTCGGAAGGCGAAGGGGTTCTTGTGGCTTTCTGGGATGGCAAGAGCCGGGGAACGGTATCAATAATCCGGCTAGCGGATAAGTACGGATTGGAAACAAAAATTATTACATATTAAGGCGGTGGGTGACGTCCTGCCGCGAAGGAGGCAGGATGGAAATCATTAAAAAGAAGTTGGATGAACTTATCCCGGCAGACTACAACCCCAGGAAGGATCTGCAACCGGGTGACCCGGAATACGAGAAACTGAAACGGTCTATCCGGGAATTCGGCTTTGTAGAACCGGTAATCTGGAACAGGCAGACCGGGAACATCGTGGGTGGGCACCAGCGCTGGAAGGTGCTGAAGGATTTGGGCGTCACGGAACTGGACTGTGTCGTGGTGGACTTTCCACCTGACAAGGAAAAGGCGTTGAATGTGGCGCTGAACAAAATCTCCGGTGAATGGGACAAAGGAAAGTTGCAGGCAGTGATTTACGACCTGCAGGCGGCGGACTTCGATGTATCCGTAACCGGCTTTGACGCGGCAGAACTGGATGACCTGTTTAAAGACGATATCAAAAACAGCGTCAAGGATGACGACTTCGATGTTTCCGAAGAGTTGAAAAAGCCTGTCATGACGAAGCAGTACGATATGTGGAAATTAGGCAGGCACCGGTTGTACTGCGGTGACAGTACTGACCCGGAATCTTATGACTGGCTCATGGGCGGGCTGAAAGCAAACCTGGTGGTGACCGACCCTCCGTACAACGTGAACTACGAAGGTTCCGCAGGGAAAATCCAAAACGATAACATGGGCCACGATGATTTTTACAAATTCCTGCTGGCGGCATTTACCAATATGGAAGAGTACATGACAGACAACGCCAGCATCTACGTGTTCCATGCAGATACAGAAGGACTCAACTTCCGCAAAGCGTTCAGCGATGCGGGTTTTTATTTGTCCGGGACATGCATCTGGAAGAAACAGTCCCTGGTGCTGGGGCGTTCCCCGTACCAGTGGCAGCATGAACCGATACTGTTCGGCTGGAAGAGAGGCGGCAGGCACGAGTGGTATACCGGTCGGAAGGAAAGTACGATTTGGGAATTCGACAAGCCGAAGAAGAACGCCGACCATCCGACGATGAAGCCAATACCGTTGCTGGCATACCCAATCATGAATTCCAGTATGTCCAACTGCATCGTTCTGGATCCGTTCGGGGGCAGCGGTTCCACCCTCATTGCCTGTGAGCAGACCGAGAGGATCTGCCACACCATCGAGCTGGACCCGAAATATTGTGACGTTATCGTCAAGCGGTACATTGAGCAGGTGGGAAGTTCCAAGAATGTAGAAGTCATCCGGGACGGTGTGACCTACCGGTATGACGAACTGGAGGCGGCAGATGGAAAAGCAACTGAAGCTGGGCAGTCTGTTTGATGGCAGCGGGGGATTCCCGTTGGGAGGAATCCTGGCCGGAATCCGACCCATCTGGAATTCAGAAATTGAGCCGTTTCCAATCAGGGTTACAACGAAACGGCTTCCTTTCGTAAAGCACTATGGAGATATCAACAAACTGGACGGCGGTGAATTGGAACCGGTAGACATCGTTACCTTTGGAAGCCCCTGCACCGACCTTTCCATCGCGGGAAAGCGGGAGGGGCTGGAAGGGAAACAATCCGGTCTTTTCCATCAGGCTGTCCGTGTGATTAAAGAAATGAGGGAGAAGACCAATGGAGCATATCCAAGATTCATCGTTTGGGAAAATGTCCCCGGCGCCTTTTCCAGCCATGCCGGAGAAGACTTCCAAAAAGTCCTCGAGGAAATCGTCCGCATCTGCGATAATACGGTTTCAGTACCTGGATCTGCGGGCTGGCAACCGGCAGGACTTATTATGGGTAAAAGGTTCTCCGTGGCCTGGCGCATCTTTGACGCAGACGCTTGGGGCGTGCCCCAGAGAAGAAAACGTATCTATCTTGTCGGACATCTTACTGGCCATTGTGCCGGCAAAATATTATTTGAGTCGGAAGGCGTGTCTTGGTATTCTGCAGAGGGCTTCCGTACGTGGCAAAGAACTGCCTGCCGTGTTGAAGGCGGCGCTGGAGAGGCAGGCGGAACTATCTGCCTGAACGACCAGGGTGGTGTGGTCATGAGCGTGACGGAGGACGTCACCTGCACACTCCGGGCGGAAGCGCATCACCCGCCGGTTGTGATGTCGGCGGGATTCTGTACGGAACATTCTGCCGATGCCCGTTCCATCGGGTATGAGGCTGAAACGGCACCGACGCTCCGCGCCGGGGTGGTTCCTGCCACTGTGTACGAGAACCACAGCCAGGACACCCGTTATACGGGACCGGTTGAAAAAGCGCCTACCGTGCTTTCCACCTACGGTACGGGTGGGAACAACCAGCCTTTCGTAGTCCAGCAGGACGCCTTTGGGATTTGCGGTAAGGACAGCAATTCCATGAAATCGGACAACCCGAAATCCGGGTTTTATGATGCGGATACTTCCCGGACGCTGGATGCCAATGGGGGTAACCCGACCTGCAATCAGGGAGGGATTGCCGTGGTGGAAACCGTGAAGACCTTTGATGTGCGGCAGTCCTCGGACGGGACACAGAACATGCGGAACCATGCCTATGAAAGCGACACTTGCCGGACGGTTGACAGCGGCGGGAACATGCCCGGAAGCAACCAGGGCGGTATCGCTGTGGTGACCATCCAAGGTTCCATGATAGGCCGGAAGGATGAGAACGGACCCCAAGGCAGCGGCATCGGTGAGGATGTGTCTTTTACACTGAACACCGTCGACCGCCATGCGGTAGCCTGTCCGGATGTGCCGACCTACTGTGCGAGTAAGAATTCGTACTTCACACGGGCGATGGAAGAGAAAACCGGGTCGCTGGTGGCTACCGATTACAAGGACCCGCCTTTCATCAATTATAATTATGCTGTCCGCAGGCTGACGCCAACGGAATGCGCCAGGCTCCAGGGATTCCCGGACTGGTGGTGCTCCAATCTGGAAACGCCAGAGCCGACCGATGAGGAAATCCGGTTCTGGATGGATGTGTTCGAGACGCATCGCCGGGTGATGGGTACTGCCAAAAAAGCACGGACCCGGAACCAGATTATCAAATGGCTGAAGAACCCGCATACCGATTCTGCGGAATATAAG
>JAFPSR010000020.1 GCA_017413675.1 Clostridia bacterium
GCCTGCCATCCAGGAGCATTTCACTGGTTGTGAATACCCACAGGTATCCCCGCTTCATTTTCTTTTCCTTCTTATCATAGTAACGCACGGGCGTTTCATCCACCTGGATATAATGGGATGAGAGGAGCATGGTCCATAACAGGTCACACAGGATGCTGAAATACCGGGCATAGTATCCCATGTTCTCATAAACCCGCTGCGGGGTAAGGTCCAGTCCATTGGAAGAAATGCAGCCGCAGATCCGGTCCACAGGGATGCGTTTGGAATTCCTCTCATACAGGATATGCGCAAGCAGGCCCGTTGAAAGGGGACTTTTTGCGCGTGGCCGTACAATGGGAAGTTTTGCCCGTACCATCCCTTTCACGTCCGGGTCCGTACTGTCGGCAGCGCAATACGCATGTAGATGATAGATCCTGATGATAATCTTGGCCGGAATGATTGTATATTCCGTTGACCGCCTTTCCGCGCCCGGCACTTCCTTCCATCCGGAACTTCCAAACAGCCCGTCCAGTTTCTCCTCCGGGATTGTGCAGTCAATATGGCAGACTTCGGCATCCTTATAGACTTTTTCGGCACATCCGGCCGAACGTTTCGGCTTCTTTTTCTCTTTTCCTTCCTGACCGGGATTCTCCCCTCCTTCCTGGCCGGGTTCTTCGGGCCCAGATGCGGGGGAGGAAACGGAGGCAGCATCAGTTCCCGGGGTTTCTGTCCCCGGAGACGACGCTTCTTTTTCCGGCATGTTTTCCCCGTTCCCGCCGGTTGCCTGGGCTTCCTCCTGTTCCCCTGATTTCCCGCCATTACCGTCTTCTTTTCCAACTTTGCCAAACAGTGCGGACGAGCGCTGCGAGGAACGGCCGAAGATGGTGTTCTGCTGGTTGAGGATCAGTCCCTGCGCATTTGCCAGCTCTTCTGACAGGTCCATATATCCCTGGACATAGAAACGCAGTGTTTTTTCCAGTTCTTCCACATAAGAAAGGAGCTGGTCCATGGACAGCATCATGATGGCCTCGTGGTCAAGGATGTTTACTTCCATCAGTTCCCGCCTGAGGATGGAGAAATCCAAACGCGCCAGGTTGTCCTTTACTTCATCAGGCAGGTCGGCATAGACAGTGGATCCGTCTTCACAACCGGCATCCAGGCCTCCGCCTGCTTCCAGGCGCATATATTCCGTCTCAAGCGCCTGGACTTCCATGGCTGTTGCCTTCCTTGCATTTTTGCGTTTCGTCCGTACTGCCATTCCTGATCCCTGTGTCCTTTTTCCGATACCGACATCCCGCTTATGGGGGACATCATTTTTGGCTGCTGGCCGGAGGTGTAAGTTCCCGGATTTCGTCCAGGATCCGGATGATTTTTTCATAGCGGGATGCCAGTTCCTGCAGAGTGTTTTTCAATGCTGCAATCTCTGCATCCTTTCTTTCAAGGCTTTCCATAAGCTGCGCCATATCCTGTCCGGGCCCGTCTTCCGGCTCTTTGCGCTTCCGTTTGCTTTCTATGATCTCCCCTGTCTCCGGGTCAACACGTCCAAGATATCTGCGTTTTGACCGGGGAGCCTTTTTGTCCTTGTCCCAATAACTAATGCTCTCATAAGCGTATTTTACGTGCGTTTTAGGATTCTCCTGATAGACAATTGTTGGCATTGGCATTCCTCCCAAATGTAGTGGTCTTTTAAATAATTATACACTATTATTAGTTATTAATCAAGATGTTATAGCTAATAATTTATTAAATATTAGTTACGTTTTTGGAATTTTTCCATGGGAGCACACATGCAAATGCCAATAAAAAAAGCCTGCAGCAGGTTTTGCCACAGGCTTGTTATGAATTATGTGATATGAGCTATGTCAGGCCGTCCGGTCCCGGCTCTTTCGGATTGCGATCCCGGGGTCCATGGTGAACCCATTCATGAGCCTCCGGTATTGCTCCGGGGTCATACGGAGGACATCTTCCTCGGACATGGGCCATTGGAACTGGCCGTTTCCTGGATGAATCCGGTGGTAAACCAGGGTAAATCCGTCCCCTTCAAACACGAGTGCCTTAAGGCGGCTGCGATTCCTGCCGCAGAAAAGGAAGATGGAATGCTCATCGTAGGGATTCAGGTGAAGCTGGCACTGGACAATAGCAGCAAGCTTTTCAATCCCCTGGCGCATATCCGTATAGTTTGGGAGGATCCAGACATTTGTATAATGTGAGAAGTCAATGGTCCTAAGCATTCCGCACC
>JAFPSR010000021.1 GCA_017413675.1 Clostridia bacterium
CGCGGTGGAAGCGCTGGGACTGCGGATCGGGGATATCTACCGAATGGAATCCTCTTATCCGAGAGGACAGGTTTTCGCCCAGGAACCGGAAGCCGGTACACAGATGCAGAACGGGGATCTGGTTTATCTGTATATCTCCGCACCGCCTGTAGTAAAAAATGTTCCCAATGTGCTTGGTATGGATCTGGAAGGAGCCGAGGAAATGCTCCGGAACGAGGATTTCCAACTTGGAAATGTACACTATGAACCGGTCACGGGAACAGCACCGGGCATGATATTCAAACAGTCACCGGAAGCCGGCACGGAGAGCGTGACCAGCGCAACGGTGGATATATGGATTGCTGCAGCTGCAGAGTTCATCTATACCTGCAATGAATCCATTTCCCTGGATGTCCCGGAAGACGGGATGCGGATTACCATTTACCTGATGGACGGGGATACCCGCAGAAATGTATACCGGGAAACCCACAATAAGGGAACGGCGGAAATAGAACTCAGACTGGAAAGCCTGACCCGGGGCGACAAGGAATTGATTATTTACCAGAATGGAAAACAGGTGAAACGTCTTATGGTAACCTTTATCTACAGCGGCGGAGAATAGTCAATGGTCGGAAGAATCATCAAAGGAATCGGAAGCTTCTATACGGTGGTGTCAGATGGGGAGGAAACCATCTGCAAGGCACGGGGACGCTTCCGCAAGGATCAGATCAAACCGGTGATCGGGGATGTGGTCCAGTTCATACGGGATGCTTCCGGGGACGGTTTTATTGAAGAAATCCTGCCCCGCCGGAACGTCCTGATTCGTCCGCCCCTTGCAAACCTGGATCTGTTGTTCCTGACCATAGCCTCAACCCTTCCGCAGCCGGATCTCCTTTTGATCGACCGCCTGCTGGTCCAGGCGCGGATGATGCAGATTGACTGTGCCCTGATCATCAATAAAACGGATCTTGCGCCGGAGGTTGTGGATGTGATCCGGAAACAGTACGTGGAAGAGGAAATCCCGGTTTTTCCGGTTTGTGCCAAAACGGGAGAGGGGATTGAACGGATCACGGAACTTTTGGGGAAGAAAACAGCAGCCCTGGCCGGGCAGAGCGGGGTGGGGAAATCTTCCATCATGAATGCGCTTTGTCCCACATGGAATCTGGATACAGGCAACCTGAGCCGGATTGAGCATGGGAAACATACCACACGCCGTGTGGAACTGTTTGCTGTCCCACAGGGCGGATATCTGATTGATACGCCCGGTTTCAGCCTTCTGGAGTTCGAAATGATGGACCCGGACAGCCTGAAATCCTATTACAAGCCTTATGTTGCCCGGGAAGAGAAATGCCGTTTCCAGGGCTGCAACCACCTGAAAGAACCGGACTGCGCCGTAAGGGAAGCGATCCGGGCAGGGGAATTATCCGAAGAAAAGCATTCCCGATATGAGGTGCTATATAACGAAATCAAAGAAAAATGGGGAAAACGATATGATTAAATTTTCTGCTTCCATGCTGGCCAGCAATTACGGGGAATTTGCCTCGGAGGCGGTCCGGGCGGAAAAAGCCGGATCGGACATGATCCATATGGATGTTATGGACGGTGTATTCGTTCCGCAGATTTCCTTCGGACAGGGTGTGATTACCGCGGTACGCAACGCCGTACAGGTCCCCCTGGATGTACACATGATGGTAACGGAACCATCCCGTGTCATTGATGCTTATCTGAACTGCGGCCTGATTCCGGGTAAGGATTATATCTGCGTACATGTGGAAGCGGAGAACCACCTGCAGAGACTGCTGGCTAAGATCAAACAGGCCGGTCTGAAAACCGGTGTTGCGTTGAATCCCTCCACTCCGGTCGAATCGCTGAAGTATATTCTGGACGATATCGATATGATTATCGTTATGACAGTTAATCCCGGGTACGGCGGCCAGAAGTTCATTCCTGCCTGCCTGCAGAAAATCCGGGACATCCGGAAAATCGTGGATGCTTCCGGGAAAAAGATCGATATCGAAATTGACGGGGGTGTCAATTATCTGAATGCGTCAGAAATCCGGGAAGCCGGAGCAACGGTCCTGGTAGCCGGGACAGCTGTATTTACTGCTGAAGATCCGGCACAGGTGATTCAAAAACTCAAGTACGAATAACGAACAGGGAAAATCAAAAACGGACAGAATCAACCGGTTCTGTCCGTTTTTCTGTAAACAAGACAGCCATCCGTATTCGACGGATGGCTGTTGGAAATGCAGGAGTCAGGCAACGGGGATGATGTTTTCTCCGATCAATTCCTTAGCTTCCTTCCAGGCATTGCGCATACGCTTCAGGTTTTCCGAACTGATGCCGCGGGGTTCGCTTTCCAGGGACTCGGGAAGTGGAAGAATCCGGTAATCGTAATTGCTGCCTTTTTCAAAACGCCACACCCATGTGGGGGTATAGGAAGTGTTTTTAACTTCCACATGACCGGTTTTGAAATCCTTTTCCAAAGAGAAGTTGATCATCATTCCGGTATCCGTATACTGCTCACGCTGGTTGGAGAGGAAGTTGCCCATGGAATAAGCAACGAGGACATCCTTGATAGATCCGTCCTCTCGGGTAACGCGGATTTTTTCGACCGGCTGCAGAACATGTGGATGACTGCCGATGATGACATCCGCACCGGCTTCGGCGAGAGCCTTCGCATCTTCTTTTTTATAGTTTTCGGGTTCCCTGAGATATTCCTTTCCCCAGTGGATGGAAAGGATGACGGCATCTGCGCCTTCCGCTTTTGCCCGTTTGATGTCTTCCACGGCTCTCTCCCGGGTATAGCGGCGGACCACATAAGGAAGTTTAGTCTGGTCAACATGGGATTCCATCCGGTTTACGGAATCGGTATAGGCAAACAGCGCCACCCGGATATCATCCTTTTCGAGGAAGAGGATAGTATCATAATCCTCCTGGGATGTATAGGCACCGGTTTCCAGGAAACCGGTTTTCCTGACATTCTCTACGCTGGCAATCAACCCGTCGCAATAGCGGTCCAGACAGTGGTTGTTGGCCATGGTCAGCACGTCAAAACCGGCAGCTTTCAGTGCATCCAGAATGGTTTCCGGTGTGTTGAACATCGGATAGCCGCTGTATCCGCTTTTTCCTTCACCGCCTACCGTCGTTTACAGATTCCCGATGGTGAAATCGGCTTTGGAAAGGCGGTCCAGAACAAAATCAAAATTCTTGTCAAAGGAATACGTGCCGGTCACACGGTCATATGCTCCCTTCAACTGCGCTTCGTGAACCATGATATCACCGGTAAAGGTGAAGCTGATGGAACGTGTCCCGTTGAAGGGGGTAGGGGACGGAGTTGGCGTTGGCACAGGAGTCGGTTCCGGCGTTGGTGTTATCGAAGCTTCCGGCACCGGACTGGGAATCGGAGTGAAAACATCTGCAGACGGCCCGGGACTTTTGTGCAGCGCCGAAGCGGCCAGCCAGACGATACATACCAGCCCCAGCAGGAGACTGATTGAAACAAGTAGGCGCCTGTAGTTAATTCGTCTTTTATGCATGCTTATTTACCGGCGGATTCAGGAACGCCAGCCTTCGAAGATACATATAGTGTAGCATTACCCCTGTTTTCCGTCAACATATGGTGGTTGAGAGGAAGACGGAAAAAGGCACCGTCCCGCGGGAACGGGACGGTGCAGAGACTCGATCATGTACGGTGTTTATCCAAGGATCTTTTTAAGGATCTCCAAAGCTTCATTCAGTTCATCCCACGTGATGTTCAGTGCAGGAAGGAAACGGACTTTATTCTTCGCTGTCAATGGGATCACACCAGCTGCAATACAGTCATTGACAACCTCCAGTGCCGGTCTGTCACAGGTGATTCCCAGCATCAGGCCCATGCCGGAGATGTCCAGGACATGTTTAAGCGGGGAAAGGGTATTGACAATGGCGTCATGCTTTTTCTTTACTTCTGACAGGAATGTGTCATCCAGGCGCTCTATGACACTCAGGGCTGCAGCTGCGCAGATGGGGTTGCCTCCGAACGTGGAACCATGGGAACCGGCATCCAGGGTATCCTTGACTTTGGTTCCCAGAAGAGTTGCTCCCATCGGGAGACCGCCCGCCAGACCCTTGGCGGTGGAAACAACATCCGGCTGGATTCCAAACTGCTGATATGCATACAGGGTACCCGTCCGGCCGTTACCGGTCTGTACTTCATCAATCAACAGGAGAATATCTTTTTCCTTGCACAGGGCAGCTACTTTTTGAACATACTCCCGATCCAGCGTCAGAACTCCGCCTTCTCCCTGCACCAGTTCCAGCATGATGCCGCAGACATCACCGGCTTCTGTTTCCTTCGCCATAGCCTCATAATCGTTGGCAGGGACAAAGGAGAACCCGGGAGTGAACGGGCCGAAAGAATGATGGAACACATCCTGACCGGTAGCGGACAGGGTCGTGATTGTCCTTCCGTGGAAACTGTTGAGAAGTGTGATGATCCTGGGGCGTGCACCTTCCCCATAGTGGTCCGAACCGTACTTCCGGGCTACTTTGATGGCGCATTCGTTGGATTCGGCCCCGGAATTCGAGAAAAACACACGGCACATCCCGGTTTTTTCACAGAGCAGTTTGGCAAGCTTAACCTGGGGAAGGGTATAGTATAGATTGGAAGTATGCTGTACCTGATTCAGCTGGGAGATGACGGCATCCTTCCAGACCGTATCGTTAACGCCGAAGGAGTTTACAGCAATTCCGGAGCCCAGGTCAATGTATTTTTTCCCGTTTTCATCATAGACGGTGGCACCCTGGCCTTTTACGATGGTAACAGGGAATCTGGCATAAGTGTTGGCAATATAGGTTTTATCCTGGATCTGAATGTTGCTCATGGTTTAATCCTCTTTCACGAACATGGTTCCGATGCCTTCATCGGTCAGGACTTCAATCAGGATGGAATGGGGGATCCGTCCGTCAATGATAAAGACTTTCTGCACACCGCCCTGGATGGCTTCGATACAGCATTCCACCTTGGGGATCATGCCGCAGGAGATGATTCCTTCCTCGACGAGCTTCGGTGCTTCGCTGGTTTTGACCACGCTGATCAATGTAGACGGGTCGTCCTTATCCCGCAGGATCCCGCTGGTATCCGTCATGGAAATCAGGCTTTCCGCTTCCAGAGTCGCAGCGATCCTGGCGGCTGCGGTATCCGCGTTGATGTTGTATACATGTCCTTCCTTGTCAAAACCTACAGTGGAGATGACGGGGATATACCCGTCTTCCAGCAGGGAGAGGATCGGCTTGGCGTTGACTTCGGTGATTTCCCCGACATATCCCAGCTCGGGATTCAGGACCTTCGCCTGGATCATACCGCCGTCCATTCCGCACAGACCGATGGCATGGCCGCCGATTCCCTCGATCAGGCTGACCAGGGATTTGTTGACTTTGCCGGCAAGAACCATCTGGACAATTTCCATTGTTTCGGCGTCCGTTACGCGCAGGCCATTGACAAACTCGGATTTCTTTCCAACCCGCTTCAACATGTCCGTGATTTCGGGCCCGCCGCCATGGACGAGAACGACTTTTACCCCGATCAGGTTCAGAAGGACGACGTCGCGCATGACGGCCTGTTTGAGATGATCGTCAATCATGGCATTCCCGCCGTATTTTACGACGATGATTTTATCCGTGTATTCCTGAATGTAGGGCAGGGCGTGCACAAGGATCTGTGCGCGTTCGGCATTGCTGTACTGCATTTCAATTTCCTCCGTATTGTGTAATGGATCAGGTTCTGTAATCCCCGTTGATTTTTACATAATCGTATGTCAGATCGCAGCCCCAGGCGACCGCGGATGCGTTCCCGTCCTGCAGGGTGATCTGAATGGTGACTTCATCTTCATCCAGGATTTTCAGTGCCAGATCCTCATCAAAGGGGCAGCTGAATCCGCCTTTGCAGACCTGGATGGTTCCGGCAGCGGAAACATAGGAGATATCCACGGCATGGATGTCAAAAGAACATCCGCTGTAGCCCATGGCGCACATGATCCGGCCCCAGTTGGCATCCTTGCCGAACATGGCGGCTTTTACCAGACTGGAATGGATTACGGATCTTGCCAATCCGCGGGCAGAGGCTTTGTCTTTTGCCCCATCGATGGTACAGGTGATCAGGCGGGTTGCCCCCTCGCCGTCTTTGGCGATGCTCCGGCTCAGGTTCTCCGTTATGGCATGCAGGGCACAGACAAAAGCTTTATAGTCTTCGTTCTCACTGTCAATCAGGGGATTGCCGGCCAGGCCGTTTGCCATGATGGAGAGCATGTCATTGGTGGAAGTATCGCCATCCACGGTAATCATGTTGAAGGTATCCTGGCAGTCCTCATAGATGGCTTTATGAAGCATTGCGGAGGAAATGGCGGTATCCGTGGTCAGGAAAATCAGCATGGTCGCCATGTTGGGATGGATCATGCCGCTGCCTTTGGCGATTCCGCCGAGATGACAGGTTTTGCCGCCGATCTCAAAGGAGACGGCCAGCATTTTTTCGACCGTGTCGGTTGTCATGATTGCCTGTTCCGCAGCAAAACTGTTGTTGCCCAGCCCGCTGACAAGCTCTTCCATGTGAGAGGCAATCGGTGCTGGATCGAGTTCTTCTCCGATGACACCGGTAGATGCCACAATGATGTTTTCGGACGGAATTCCGGTATGGGCGGAAACAATGTCGCACATTATTTCTGCGACCTCTTCACCATTCCGGTTGCACGTATTGGCATTGCCGCTGTTGCAGACCATAGCCTGGGCGACCCCGTCGGCAAGATGTTTGCGTGTTACCAGGATCGGGGCGCCTTTCACCAGGTTTGTAGTATAGACTGCAGCGGCCTGACAGGGAACTTCGCTCACAATCAGGGCCAGATCCTTTTTATCCCGGTTTTTGCGGATTCCGCAGTGGATTCCGTTGGCAGTAAATCCCTTCGGGGCACATACGCCTTCATTCAGCCAGTTCATAATGGTTTCCTTTCTGCCGGTCGGCAAGAAATGATGGATTGGGTCTTACAGTACCAGGCCTGTGGTTTCTTCCAGACCGAGATGGATATTCATGTTTTGGACAGCGGAGCCGGATGCTCCTTTGCCGAGATTATCGAAAGTGGAGGTCAAAAGCAGCCGGTCGTCCGTACCGGTAACCAGGATTTCCATGGTGTCTTTTCCAGCCAGATGGTTGCCGGCGAGGAAACCGGGGTCCTGATTGAAGGGAAGGACGGAAATCAGCTTGGCACCGTCATAATGGGCAGCCAGGATATCCCGAATCTCGCTGCCGGAGACTTTCTTCTCCAGAAGATGGAGGTACAGAGGAACGGAAACGACCATTCCGCTGTAGAAATCGGATACGATCGGGGAGAAGAGGGGTTTCTGGGTAAGGCCGCAGATCACCTGCATTTCCGGCAGGTGTTTATGCGCCTGAAGAAGTCCGTACTGACGGGGACTGTCATACTCTACATCCCGGGCGGAATCTTCATACTGGGCAATCATCTTTTTCCCGCCGCCGGAATATCCGGTAACCGAGTGACAGACCAGGGGATAGTCCGGGGACAGAACACCGCTCTTTACCAGGGGATAAACCAGGGAGATAAAACCGCTGGCATGACAGCCTACATTCGCGATCTTCTTCGAGGAAGCGATTTTATCTTTCCATTCTTTCCCGAGTTCCGGGAATCCGTAAGCCCAGTCCGGCAGGACACGGTGGGCGGTGGAAGCGTCGATCACACAGGTATCGGTATCCTGTGCCATAACGGCGGCCTCCTTCGCGGCAGCATCCGGAAGACACAGGAATGTAATGTCAGCCTGTTTCATGGCATCCAGCCGGCTGGAAGGATCCTTTCGCAGTTCATCGGGCAGGCGGATCAGGGAAACATCTTCCCGCTTGATCAGCCGGTCCGTAATCTGCAGGCCGGTCGTTCCTTCTTGTCCATCCACAAAAACCTTAATCATCCGGAGTACCTCCTAAATGTATTTATATGCATCATATCATGCATAAAGATGCATGTCAATTCTGTTTTCCGTTTTTTAATATTGTTCGGGAAGTTTGACATTTCCATACAATTATGATAAACTTTCGAACCGGGTAAAACCCGGGAAAAATGTTAATTTCATGCATTTTTTTGCGACAGAGGGTTCCGCATATGTATGAATATCTGGCGAAATTCATATCCGACCTGGCAATCATAGGGGCAGTCTTGTTTGGAGTGCTCTTTTTTCTGCGTGCGTTGCGGGAATTGTTCTCCGTACCGAAGAGGCAGCTCTCCTTTCCGGGTCTCAGCCTGTGGAAAGAGTGGTTCCCGCACCTGCCGCATCTGGAAAACCCGAGCCCGGAGAAATCGCTTCTCCGTATGTCCCTGCTGCGCTGCCTGGTATATTATACATCATTATGGATGATTCGGTTCATCGACGGGAAAATGAGTTACGGGGATGTGGGGGCTGTGTTCGGTACGGACACATCCCTTCTGGAAGGATTGGCATATCCGATCTTCCTGTATATTTCTGTACGGTTTGCGTATACCGTTCTGCAGTACCTGCTTTCCCAGAGGGATGCCTACTGGGGCTGTCTCCTGATCCTGGTCCTTCCCTTTGAAATCCTCTTCGGAGTCAGCTTCTCTGTCCCTATGATGATCGTGCTTCTTGCGGGGGGGATTCTGCTGTGTCTGCGCATCCGCCGGACCCGGGGAAAAGAAACGCGCCCGGCACGGATTCCTTTATCCAACCGGGCATTGGAGAACATTTGGATTCTGCTTTCCTTTGCAGGACTTTATATTCTCCTGTTTACCCGCTTCTTTGCATTAAAGTAGGAGGAAGAAAGCATGCAGGCAATCCGAACGTTTTATTCCCGCTATCAGAAAGAATGCGGCATTCTCCTTCTTGCCCTTGTTTCACGTATTGTAATGTGCCTGTTGGGATATATCCAGATCGTTGTGACAACGCAGGAATCCCATTCCTTTTTCTACTGGCTCTATTACGGATGGGAATCAGCAGATTCCCCGCATTACCTGTATCTTGCCCGTTTCGGGTACCAGGCGCTCGGGGATCAGCAGAACCTGATTGTGTTCTATCCACTGTATCCTTTGTGCATCCGTTTGTTTTCCTACCTGTGTTTCGGCAGCTATGAGGCCGCCTCCCTGCTGGTCAGCTATGTGTCTTTCCTGGCAGCATGCCTTTTCCTCTATAAACTGGTTCGCCTGGACGGGACGGATACGACTGCCCGCACCGCGGTCTGGTATCTGATTTTGTTCCCGTTTGCATTCTTTTTCCAGACCTGCATGACGGAGAGTCTGTTCGCCCTGCTGTGTGTCCTGACATTCTACTTCATGCGAAAGGAAAAATTCCTGTTCGCGGGTATCTGCGGTTTTCTGGCTGCCCTATGCCGGACACAGGGGATCCTGCTGTTTGCCCCGGTACTCTATGAAATCCTCCTGGCACAGAAGGCGAAAGGATGGAAACGGGAAGGGAATGTTTTCCTGGGAAGAATTGTGTCTGCATTCCTGATCCCGGCCGGATTTGCCGTATACCTGCTGATCAACCGGGTTATGTTCGGGGATTTCTTTGCTTACCTTGGCTTTCAGGAAGCAGCCCCCTGGTATCAGTCTGCCACAATGTTCTGGAAAAGCCTGGTTACGCAGGTTCACAACATCATTGCATACGATAACTATCTGGATATCTGCATTTATATTCCCCAGATCCTTCTGTTCTTTATTTCTCTCGGGATCTGTTATGCCGGGCTGAAAAACAAGGTAAGGACTTCCTACGTGGGATTTGCCTTCCTATACTTGCTGGTCACCTATTCCGCTTCCTGGATGCTCTCCGGCGACGCGTTTTCGATTCCAATATCCCCGTCCTTCTCGGCCAGGCTTCTGTCCAGAAACGCGTGCTTTGCTTCCGGATAACGCTCCGCGAGCCTCCGTCTGATCTGCTCTCCGGCAGTATCAGGGTCTGTGAAGATGATGATGCCTTTGCTTTC
>JAFPSR010000022.1 GCA_017413675.1 Clostridia bacterium
CTATCGTCAACACCCGTTCCTTCGGCCAGGATCCGGACACCGTGCTGGCCATGTGCCGCGCCTATCTCCGCGGCGTTCACGATTCCGGCTTTGCCATGGCCTGCACTGCTCGGAGCCCTTCAGGCACAGGATGATCTCCAGGTTGCCGCGATCGGCGGGAAAGACTCCATGTCCGGCAGCTTTGAGTCCATTCATGTGCCTCCGACCCTTGTCAGTTTTGCCATTTCGTTTACGGACATTGATCATGTGGTGTCCGGTGAATTCAAAAAAGCCGGAAGCCGGGTTTGTGTATTTGCCCCTGTCTATACGAAGGAAGGCATGCCCGAAAAGGAAAGCATGCTGGAAAACATGGACAGGGTTGAAAACCTGGTACAGAGTGGGAAAGTACTCTCGGCTTATACGGTTTCCCTGGGCGGGATTGCCGAAGCGGTTTTCAAGATGGAACTTGGAAACGGGTTGGGTTTCCGCTTTGAAGACGGCTGGGAGACAGATGAACTCTTTGCACCTAGATATGGGACATTCGTGCTCGAGATGGCGGACGATGCTCCGCAATGCGGAAGGCTGCTGGGAACAACGACGGAGGAAGGAACGATTATCCGGGAAAAGGATGTTCTGGACCTGCAGGAATTAACCGATCGATATGAGGGTACGTTGGAAAGCGTATTCCCGTATCATCCTCAGACGGAAGGAGAAGCCAAAAAGGTCTCTTTCACGGCAGATCAGTGGGCACATATTGCGCTTCCTCGAAAGCCCCGTGTCCTGATCCCTGTATTCCCCGGTACGAACTGCGAATATGATTCCGCACGGGCGGTGGAAAGGGCAGGAATGGAAGCGGACTTTGTCGTGGTGCGCAACCTGTATCCCAGGGACATCGAGGACAGCATTCACCGTATGACGGATGCTATCCGCAGATCCGATATGATCTTCCTGCCGGGAGGATTCTCCGGCGGCGATGAACCGGAGGGATCCGGGAAATTCATTCTTTCTTTCTTCCGGACCGGAAAGGTTACGGATGCGGTCCATGAACTGCTGCATAACCGGAAAGGACTGATACTGGGAATCTGCAACGGGTTCCAGGCATTGATCAAACTCGGGCTGGTTCCGAATGGGTACATCGGAGATACGGATGAAAGCTGCCCGACGCTGACCTTCAATGAGATCGGGCGTCACCAGAGCATGTTGGTACGTACGCGTATTTCTTCCAACAAGAGTCCCTTCCTGAAAAACCTGCAGGTCGGGGAAGTCCTGACGGTTCCCGTTTCCCACGGGGAGGGAAGATTTGTCGCGTCTCCGGAATTACTCTCCGAACTGGAAAAGAACGGGCAGATCGCGACGCAGTACGTTGACCTGGACGGCAATCCCAGCATGGATATCCGGTATAACCCGAACAAATCTGTCTGGGCAGTGGAAGGAATCACGTCCCTGGATGGGCGTATTTTCGGGAAAATGGGACATTCGGAACGCTACAGCGCGGGTATTTACCGGAATGTAGAAGGCCGGATGGATAATGGCATTTTCGAAGGGGCAGCGGATTACTTCAAATAAATACAGATGATGAAACGGCGGGACCAGGAAGGCCCCGCCGTTTTCTCTGTATAGGGCAAACTAAGAAATCCAGGTTGTTCTTCAGACGGAGAATATGCTATAATCAAAAATGGTAGAGTGCAGTTTTTTCTCTGCCGTTACTGGAGGAACAAATGTCTGAGAAACGTCAGCAGCCTAAAGAAAATAATACAAATAACAGACCGCATTGGTCTGAGTCCCGTTACAGCAGGCAGACTGCAGAACGGGGCAATGTACAGCCCGGGAACAGGGCTTCAGGTAGAAATACACGTTCGGTTCGCCTCGGAGGAGGAACATTCCATCCCTCGGATCCCGAGACCGGCGGCGGTCAGGTACGGCGCCAGAAGGAAAAAATCCGCAGGAAACGTCTGCGCAGAAATCTGATTGCTGTGGCTATCGTGGTTGCAGTACTGGTTTTGGGGTCTTTTGCCCTTCGTTTGTCCCTGGATATTTCCAAGGGGAGCGGTACCTTCTATGAAGGAGTCAGTGTAGACGGAATCAATCTGTATGGATATTCTTTTGAAGATGCAGTGACCCTGGTGGAAGGGATCCGCAATGAAGATATCAGCAACAAAAGGATTACTCTGCAGTATGAAAATAATACCTGGGATATTACTCCGGAGATGATCGGTGTGAGCACGGATATAGATGAACAGATCCGGCTTGCCTGGCAAAAAGGCAGGGAAGGCAATATTTTTACCCGTCAGAAGAAGATCCGTGAGCTGAAGGAAACTCCCTATGCAGGGAAAACCAGTGTATTTTATGATCAGGAAAAACTGTTTGCCATTCTGGAAGATATCAAGAAGGATATTGATCTGCCGGCGACGGATGCCACAGTCACCTTTGACCCGTCCCTCGAAGAAAGATTTGTCTTTACGGAAGAAGCGGACGGACGGGAAGTCAACCTGGATGCGCTGAAGAAACAGGCGGTGACTCTGCTTGACGGGGGAAAGCCAGGGACAATCCTGATTGAAACGAACCCGATTGCCCCGGAAGTAACTTATATGATGCTGCGCGAATCTACGACCAGACGCAGCCGTGCGACAACGGAGTTGTCTGCGTCATCCACTGCGGATCGGAACTTTAATATCCGGAAAGCATTGGATTATTTCAACGGAATGGTAGTCAAATCCGGGGAAAAGGTGTCGTTCAATGATATCGTCGGACCCAGAGAACTGAAATACGGATGGAAAAATGCCGGCCAGTATGTGGATGATGACGTAGTGGACGGACCGGGAGGCGGGATTTGCCAGGCTTCCACTACCCTATATCAGGCCGCTGTCAAGGCCGGACTGAAAATTGTGGAAAGACACAAGCATTCCATGCCTGTCAACTATATTGAGCTCAAGGGCACGGATGCTTCCGTATCCTACGGGGATAAGGATTTCGTCTTCCAGAATACGACGGATTATCCGATCTATATAGCTGCCTCGGTATCCTCCTCTACAGTTACGGTGACAATCTATGGCCACTCCCTGGAAAAAGAAGGAATCGGGTCCATTTCCATGGAAAGTGAGATTCTGGAGACCTACGATGCACCGGATCCGGAAATCGTTAAGGATTCCGAAGGAAAATACTGTACCTATACGGATGAAACATATAATGTCCGGACATCCAAAGCCGGATACAAGGTACGTACGTTCCGTGTCTATAAGGATTTGGACGGGAAAGTCATAGAGGATAAACGGGAGCAACTGTCACAGGATACTTACAAAGCCATCAAAGGTATCGTATATGTAGGAGTCAAGACAAGGCCGAACCCCGGGACGGGGAACAACGGATAAACATTCAATTGAAACACTACAGACAGCCGCTGCCGGAATGCCGGCTGCGGCTGTCTGTCCGTGAGGGATAAGGGGAAAGAGAATGACCGGTTATGTGTGCAGGATTCCTTCCAGAGAGGAAATGGAGAAGAAATGGGAATATGAGATTTCCCTCCGGGAAGGGGCAAAGCGGAAAAACTGGGAGATTTGGAAGAAGAGTGCAATGGAGAGGGCGGCTTTGGGACAAACGCTGCCGTACTATGGGTTCCTGGATGGAGAAATCATTGCGGAAGCTACCGCGGCTTTGGATCCTGCAGTTGTGGAAAATTCGGCAGGGTTGGTCGATGCGACCACAGCCTACCTGTTCGCGTTCCGGACGGTGGACAGCCAGCAGGGGAAAGGGTATTTCTCAAAACTGTTCCGCTATATGCTGGAGGATCTGAAGGCAAGGGGGTACAAACGGGCAACGCTCGGCGTGGAGCCCGATGAAATCCGGAATAAAGCCATCTATGCCCACTATGGGTTTACCGATTTTATCAAGAGATGTGTCGAGTATTATCCCGACGGAACGGAAGTTGCGGTGGAGTACTTCGGCAGAAATCTGGAATGAGGAGGCGCTGCCATGGGGAACTACATCTGCAGGATTGCGAACCGGGACGAACTGTTGAAAAGATGGGAGTATCTGCTGGAAGTCCAGCACGGCAGCAGCCGATGGGCGGAATACAGGGAAAACGCCATCAAACATTTTGACGAGAACAGTACGATTTCCTACCTGGGATTTTTGGACGGAGAGATCATCTGCGAAGCGACCGCATACATCAAAGAGTCGGCATTCATCGGGGATATCAGCGAACCGTGCGGCCTGCTGAACGACAGCATGGCATATCTGGCAGCATTCAGGACCAATAAGGAGCTGGAGGGCAGGGGGTATTTCAGCAGGCTCTACCGTTTTATGGAGAATGACCTGAAGGAAAGAGGCTATACGGAACTGTCTCTGGGCGTGGGGCCCGATGCGGTCAGGAATATTGAAATCTATTTCCATCTCGGATTCAGGGAATACATCAAAACCGTTATCGAGTATGAACCTTCCGAATCCGATCCGTCCAAGAAGACAGAAGATGTAATCCTTTTCTATAAGAAGAAAATTTAGGCAGACAGAGTGAATCCATATGAGTGAAATCAAGACAACCATAAACTGGTTTCCAGGCCATATGGCAAAGGCACGCCGGATGATGGAGGAGTCCCTTCGGCAGATGGATGTCGTTGTGGAAATCGTCGATGCCCGTGCGCCCTTGGCAACCAGGAATCCGGATTTTGACCAGCTGTTCGCAAGAAAGAAGCGGGTGATGATCCTCAACAAGGCAGACCTTGCCAAAGAAGAGGAAACCCAGGCCTGGAAAAGATATTTCCAGTCCGTCGGCTATCTGACGCTTCCGTTCTGTGCGAAGGAAAGACGGGCGGTCAAGCAGGCGGTTTCTCTGGTGGAAAGTGCGGCCGGAGAGATTGTGGAGAAACAGAAAAAAAGGGGCATCCGGAAAACGGTGCGTGCCATGGTGGTCGGTATCCCCAATGTGGGGAAGTCTACCTTTATCAACGCACTCCGGGGGACCGTATCGGCAAAAACAGGAGACCAGCCGGGAGTTACCCGTGGAAAACAATGGATTATTGTCCATGAATATCTGGAATTCCTGGATACGCCCGGCCTGCTATGGCCTAAACTGGAGGACCAGGAGCTTGCAAGGCATCTGGCTTATATCGGATCCATCAATGATGAGATCTATTCCATCGAGGAAATCTGTACCGGTTTGCTGGTCATGATCCGGGATATGGATCCGGAAGCCCTGAAAGCCCGGCTCAAAGCGGAAGAACTGCCGGAGAACGGGAACGAGCTGCTTCTTTGTGCTGCCCGGGGCAGGGGATTCCTCGGAAAGAACGGGGAATATGATACCGAGCGGGCAGCCCGCGTACTGCTGGATGAATTCCGCAGCGGGAAAATGGGGAAGATTTCTCTGGAAAAAGCACCGGATCCGGTGGAGAACAGCGTGTTATCCAAAGAAAAGATGCCGGAAGTAGGATCAAAACCTGCGTCAAAGACTGAACCGGCGGTACGCAAAGAACTGCCGAGGAATGTCCGGGAAGAAGACCTCCTTCCCGATTCGAAAAAAAGAACTCAACCGGGAAAAACAAGGCAGGCCCGGCGTACGAATCCCACCGGCCGCGGGCGGAGCCGCAGGAATCATAACGGAGGCAGGAGAAGCTGAAAATGCGGGAGACAGAACTGGAGAGACAGAATAGGATGCTGTCCTGTGACCTGTCCATCTTTGACGGAAAAGGTCTTGGCGGCGTGGATGAAGCGGGCCGAGGGCCTTTGGCCGGAAACGTAATGGCAGCATGTGTTGTGCTGGATCCCGGGAATATCCCGCTGGGAATCAATGATTCCAAAAAACTGAGTGAGAGCAAACGGGAAGCGCTGTTTCCGCAGATTCTCGAGTCGGCAGTCAGCTGGGGGATCGGGGAATGCACTGTGGAAGAAATAGAGGAACTGAATATAAAACAGGCAGCCAGACTGGCAATGTGCCGGGCTATTGAGAAGGCGGCCCCTGATTTTGTCCTGGTGGATGCGGAAAAAGACCTTCCTGTGCCTGTTCCGCAGAAGGCACTGATTCATGGAGATGCCCTGTCGCTCTCGATTGCCGCTGCCAGTATCCTGGCTAAAGTAACCAGGGACCGGCAGATGGCAGAACTGGATAAACTGTATCCGCAGTACGGGTTTGCCAGACATAAGGGGTACGGGACCAGGGAACACATCGAAATGCTCCGGAAATACGGTCCCTGTCCGGCACATCGGGCCCTGTTCATTCGAAATTTCCTGTAACCGGGGCATAGGCTTTCCCGGCAGACAGGTTGACCCTGAACCTATAAAAACGGATCCCCGTTATCTTTACGGATAACGGGGATCCATCATTGTGGATGTCTTAATACAGCCAGGCCCTTCCGGTTTCTTCATCATCTTCTGCCGGGATGACACTGCGGAAAGTACGGACAGGTGCGTATTTTTTCAGCATCGCGCACAGTTCCGCATCATGATCGACACGGCATGCAGTGACACGGTCAAAGACCATCGTGGCATGACAATCGGAAGTGAAGGGGGCCCATTCGGTCAAACCTTCATGGTTGGGATTACCGGTTTTGGCAAATGCGACCAATGCACCGGCCATCTCTTCTTCCAGGCGGTCGGAAACGCCTTCAATGTTGCAGTTGCCGACGCGGTAGGCATTATGGAAGACGAACGGGATATCCGAGCAGTGCCATGCGGGCGTACCGCCGTTGACATCGAAGATCAAGGCCAGTTCTCCGCCGTATGCGGGGGTTTCCGGATTGGCGGCAGCTCTTGCTTTCAGGAATTCGACAATACCGCTTCTGTCTGCAACCAGGGCATAGTTCAGGTTTTCCTTATCCGGGTAAGCTTTACGGAATGCAGGTTCCACTTCTTTTTCATGTCCACTGAAATAGACCGCTGGATCCACATTCATGTTGAATCCGCCCTGCTCCGCCAGTACAGAGGTAACGATGGTGGGAACTTTCTTGGCATACTCGGAGAAACCAACCTGTACAGGATGTCCCAGATACCAGCCGTTGGCCTTCGGAGCCCAGCGCAGGGATTTGCCCGTTTTGCGGCATGCCCTGTAATAGGCCTTAACCAGCAGGGAATAGGGGATCTTTTCAAGCTGGTGTACGTCTTCAAAACCAAGGGCTTTCAGCATCGTATCGATCACTTCTTTGGAAGCATCTTCGCCGGCCGGACGGAATCCCGCTCCGCCGGACATCAGGATAGCCCTGTGGAACAAACCTGCAGCTTCCGGAGTCTGCAAAAGGGTGCAGACTTTTCCGCCGCCGCCGGACTGTCCGAAAATCAGGACATTTTCGGGATCGCCCCCGAAACCGGCGATGTTTTTCTTGACCCACTGCAGGGCGGCGACCAGGTCGGCGATTCCGGCATTTGCGGAATTCTGATACTCTTCCCCGTAAGCGGACAGATCCAGGAAACCGAGAATGTTCAGTCTGTGGTTTACAGTGACGACAACAACATCACCCCAGGAAGCCAGGGCATCACCCTCGTAAGCAACCTGTTCCAGAGAGGAACCGTCGTTGTAACCGCCGCCATGGAACCAGACGACTACAGGTTTCTTGGCATCTTTTTCCAAAGATTTGGTCCAGATGTTCAGAGACTGGCAGTTTTCGTTTTCTGGCCAGTAACGGTGCGGGATCAGGATTTCTCCGGATGGGATAGGATTGCCCATGGTAGGAGCGATGCAGCCATAGCTGGTAGCATCCTTGATACCTTCCCATGGCTCCACAGCTTCCGGCATGTGGAAACGGCGGGCTTTTGCATACTGTACACCATAGAAGGTGAAGACATCATCCAGCAGGAATCCGCGTAACTTTCCCCATTCGGTATCGACAACCGGATAATCGGGGGTACAGATAAACTTTCTTGCCATAGTAAACCTCCTTACTTGTTTTTGACTACTATATGCTATTTATACTATAACCCAATTTTCCAAGATATGCAATGCAGAATGATCCGGAGGATGGAAAATGGACAGAACAGTGATCAAAAATAGAAACAGCATGGACGGATGTCCGAAAATCGGATCCGTTTTTTGCACTTCCAGGGGGAACCCTTCTGGGGGATATGATTGATTGCCGTTGGATTGTAAAGTATGATTTGGAGTAGAGAGCACTACGGTTGTGTCAATGTTTTTTGTTTGGAAATGTCTCCGTAAACGCATCCAGCAAACGGAAATACCACATGGATAGGGAGAGGACAAAGTTGTCAGGCTTCAGGGGAATGTTGTATACTGTAAGCCGATAAATCTTATGCTTCGAAGGGGAGTTCGATCTTGAAAAAAGCTGCTTCTTTCATGTTAGGAATCATTTTTCTGTTCTGCCTGGTTGCCGGATCGGCTTTGGCGGACGGAGAGAACCTGATCCTTAACGGGGATTTTGAGCAGATGGCTGCCACGGAACTGCCAACGGGATGGACGTATTCCAGCTGGCTGAGTGATGTGAGCACTTTTACCGTTTATAACGAAGGATATGACGGCGGGAATTGTATCGGGATCGTCAATTCCGAAAACAATGACGCCCGTTTTGAACAGACGGTCAGTGTAAAACCGGATACCTATTATCATATTTCGGCATATATATATGCCGAGCAGTGCGGAGATGTCGGCGTTGCTGCGGTGATCAGCGTAGCCGATTCCTTCGCCGTATCCAACATGGTCCGGAATTCATATGGCTGGGAAAAGGCGGAGTTGTACGGGAAGACGACGGAAGACCAGACTTCCATTACGATTCAGTGCCGTCTTGGCTGGTATGGGATGGAAAGCACGGGCGTGGCGTATTTTGACCAGGTTGAAATGGAAGAACTTACGGATATCCCGTCCGGTGTGATGCTGCAAACCTTCGATTATTCCAATTCCGATTATTATTCCGCAGAAATAGCTCCCTATGTGGTATCTCCGACCGCATCCCCCGCAGACAGCAAAGAGGAGCAAGAAATCCGGAATATATATTCCAAATGGGTCGTTGTCGGTGTCCTTGCTACGCTGGCAGTACTGCTCGGAGGTTCCTATCTGAAGCACGGGGACCAGTTGCCGGGGGAAGAAGGGAAGAGAAAACTGTCCAGAGCGGACCTGGTTTTCATCATCGGGCTCGGACTGGCTCTCCTCCTGCGTTTCCTGATTGCCTGGAAAGTATCCGGGTATAAGGTGGATATTAACTGCTTTATGGGATGGGCTTCCAGAATGGCAGAGGTAGGGCCCGCGGATTTCTATCTGGAAGGGTTCTGCGATTATCCGCCCCTGTACATGCTTTTCCTGGGAATAAACGGACTGATCGCCAAGCTGTTTGGGTTCGGTGTGGGAACACCGTTTATTCTGCTCAACAAAGTGTTCCCGATTCTTTGTGACCTGATCCTCAGTGCCTTCCTGTATGCAAAGGCAAAAGAAGAAACGCAGGAAAATATGGCAGCCTTCCTGGGACTTGCCTATGCTTTCCTGCCGGCTGTCCTGATCAACGCATCCGCATGGGGGCAGATTGACAGCGTGCTTGTTCTTCTGGCTGTCCTGTGCCTGTATTATATGGCTAAGGAAAAAATGTATCTTTCCACTTTGTACTTTGCCCTGGGAATCATGGTAAAACCGCAGATGCTCATGTTCGGCCCGGTTTTCCTGATTGGGTTTATCCTATATATCGTCAAGCATAAAAAGGAAGGCTGGAAGGACCTTGGACTTTGCTTCCTCGAAGGACTGGGAATTGTCCTGGCTGTATATATCCCCTGTACGATTA
>JAFPSR010000023.1 GCA_017413675.1 Clostridia bacterium
AGGATGATGAAGCTCTTGGCCATACGTGTTACAAGACCAGATTGACCGTAGAGACTGAAGAGTCCGGAAAGAATGACATTGATATCTGCTTATGGAAACAGAAATAAATATAATCCCGCAGTTCTCCGGAAAAGCCGGGCTTAAAGATGGCAGGCTCTCCGGATACGTGCAGCTCGTTCACCTGTCTGCGCAGTTCGTTGACCTTCTCCAGGTCCCCGTCCTGTGCCAGACGTACATGGACCGGGGGGAGGGCCGGTTTTTCCTCTTTGGGCTGAAGATCGGATTTCAGGATGGCATAACAGACTTCGTCAACAATCCCCTGGTTGTTCAGGCCGGCCCGGCGGCGGATCCCTTCCTGCAGCATGCCGGCTTTGCGCATAACGCGCCCGGATTTGGGATTGTTCCGGTCATGGCGCGCGATAATTCGTTCGAAGCCTTCCGAAGCAAACAGGAAATCGATGACGGCGCGGAGTGCTTCCGGCATAATGCCCTGCCCCCAGAAGGCGCGGCTCAGGCAATAGCCGATTTCGGCTTCCCGGATATATTCATTCTGGTGCACAACCGAGATATCCCCGATCACGTGCCCGGTTTTCTCCCACTCAATTGCCCAGTGGTAGTAGTGATCCTCCGGATAATGGGCAATCCAGTCCGTAAGGACGGCCAGGGTAACCTTTTCATCGGGATGGGGCGGCCAGGTCAGGAAACGGGTGACTTCGGGATCGTTTGCCCAGCCGGTATACATATCATGGGCGTCTTCCCTGCGGTAGGGGCGCAGAAGAAGCCTGTGGGTCCGGATTATCTGTGTTCCCAAGCGCTTTCCCTCCAATCTGATTCATTGTAGATATTATGCGGAGTCACCCCGGCAGTGTCAACCGGGAATCCGCGGAACAGACCGTTTTCCACATATTCCTCCAGGGTGATCCCGCGGCGCATGATGTATTCCGCGGCTTCCCTTCCCACATACCGGTAATGCCAGGGTTCATAGACAATCCCTGTGATTTCGGCCTTGTCCGGCGGATAACGGAGGATAAACCCGTATTTCCAGCAATTGGACGCAAGCCAGCGCTGGACCGGCTGGCTTTCCATACCCGAGATGATATTCTGGTTTTCGATGTCCGTGATATCGACGGAAAGTCCCAGCTCATGTTCGCTGAACCCCGGAAGGGCCACCGACTGTTTCGTTTTTTCCCGGGCTTCCTCTGCGGACAGGCCTTCCCGGATATAGCGCGAAACCTGGCGGGCAAAGATTTCCTCCTGCCTGCGATATGTCCGGAAAGAAGAGCAGATGACAGGGGCATATCCGGCTGCTCGGCAGTCATCCATCATCTGCTGCAATTCCGGATAGCAGCGCTCATCTACTGCCTGGTTGCCCCGCAGGGCAACGGTCCGGATCCCGGAGACCGCTTCCGGGTCCACCGGATGATCCCGGTTGACCAGAACCAGGTTCCAGGGAACAGGGGCCGCCGTTGGATCCGGTGTGCGGGCCGGGGAGGCTGCTGTGGAAGGCAGGGGAGAAGCAGAAGGCGGGACTGGCGCGGCGGCGGAAGGCTTTGGATGGCACTGCCTTACCGCTGCAAACAGAATCAGGAAAAGGAAAGCCGTCAGCAGAAGAAACCGGCTCAGTTTTTTCGGATTGACCCGCATCGCATTTTTCCTCCGTTCGTATTCCTGTGAGATCAGAATACAGGGGGATCTGATCGGATCCGTATCGGAAACGCATCAACTTTGCATCGGATTGCCAAAGGGAGAACGCAGGTCGGGAAACAGCGCGGATTTCCGGATGGAAATGTTAAGAAATTATGAATTTCACAGAAAGGGCTTGCCACCCGTCCGGGATGTGCTATACTAATGAAGGTCAAAGAAAGCCAAAGACAGAGAAAGTCAAACGACGGACCACACAGAAAGGAGGCGGGGAGAATGGCACTTGCGGATTCCATAGAACAGTTTATATTGGATCTGCTTTCCCATCAGGACAAGGAAGTGGAACTGCAGCGGAACGAACTGGCGGCATACTTCAAGTGTGCGCCTTCCCAGATCAATTATGTATTGTCTACCCGCTTTTCTCCGGACCACGGATATCTGATTGAAAGCCGGAGGGGCGGAGGAGGCTATGTCCGGATTATCCGGGTAACGCTGCCCCGGAGCGGGAAGGAAACCCTGGCGGATTTCATCGGCGGGATCGGGGATGAGATTACCCAGCGGGATACCAACCAGATGCTGGAAAAACTGATGAACGCAAAAGTGATTACCCCGGAACAGGCGCTGCTGATCCATGCGGCAACGGATGCCAGGACACTGGCGCTTCCGATCAACCTGAAGGATCACCTGCGGGCGAACATATTAAGAAACATGCTGCTGATTCTCTACAACCGGAAGGAGGCTGTATGATGCTTTGTGATGAATGCGGTGTAAACCAGGCGACGATATCGGTAACGACCATTATCAACGGGAAGAAAACCCACAGGAACCTGTGCAGTGCCTGTATGAAGAAAACCCAGCAGGAATTCTCCCATGACTTTTCCCTGGCCGGGCTTCTCGGCGGGGTGACGGATTACGAAGGAGAGGTCAAGCGCTGTTCCCGCTGCGGAATGGATTACAGGACATTCAAAAAGACTGGTCTCCTGGGCTGCGCGCAGTGCTATGAAGATTTTGCGCCGCAGCTGGAACCCATGCTGAAACGGATTCACGGTACCGCCAAACATGCGGGAAAAGTACCGACGAGGGATCCGAAAGCGGTAGAGATGGATCAGCTGGAAGAGTTGAAGAGACAGCTGAATGAAGCGATCAGGGAAGAAAAATATGAGAAGGCCGCGCTCCTGCGGGACCAGATCCGCGGCATGCAGAAGGAGGAGTCCAAATGACGGAAGTAGCACTGCCGACCAGCGTGATTTCAACCCGGATCCGCCTGGCACGCAATTATGCGGATCTGCCGTTCCCGAACCGGATGAACGACGTACAGGCCTCCGAAAGCATCCGCCGCACCATGGAAGCGGTGGGAAAGACCTCCTTCGGCAAGGAAATGTCCCTGCGCCGGATGGCGGACATCGGGGATCTGGAACGCCGCACCCTGGTGGAGAGGCACCTGATCAGCAATGAACTGGCCAATAATGCGGACAGTGCCGTGATGATGAATGCCGGACAGACGGTCTCGGTCATGATCAATGAAGAGGACCATCTCCGGATCCAGGCAATCCTGCCGGGACTGAAACTGAAGGAAGCCATGCGCGAAGCCGAAATGGTGGACAATGCGGTGGCGGCGACGGAAAAGATTGCATTCCATGAACAGCTGGGATATCTGACGGCCTGCCCGACCAATACGGGGACCGGGCTCCGGGCCAGTGTGATGCTGCATCTGCCGGCCATTACGATGGCGGGACAGGCGGATGCCATCAGTGCTGCCATGAGCCGTCTGGGGCTGACTGTCCGCGGTTTCTACGGGGAAGGCACCCAGGCCCTCGGCAACCTGTACCAGCTTTCCAACCAGGTGACCCTGGGTAAGAAAGAAGAGGATATCCTCTCATTCCTGGATTCCGCGGCGCACGAAGTGGTTGCGCGGGAAAGTGAAATGCGTGACAACCTCCTGTCCGGGGACCGGATTTCGCTGGAGGACCGCCTGATGCGTTCCTACGGGACGCTGCTGTATGCGCGGCGGCTGTCCACCCGGGAATTCATGGACCTGTCATCGGATGTACTGCTGGCCATTGACCTGGGCTTTATCCAGGACCTGGATGCGGATAAACTGCATGTGCTCAGGACGAATGTCCAGCCGGCCATGCTGACGCTGCATGCCGGGCATACCATGAACAGTGAGGAAAGGGATACCATGAGAGCGGATTTTGTCCGGCAGGTTCTGCACGGGTGAGTCCGATTCAGATAGAAGGAGAAGTGATGATTTATGGCAGCTTATTATATTAAATTTACCCAGGCTGCACAGCAGGCCCTGATGGCTGCGCAGGAAGAAGCACGCAGAATGGGGCACAACTACGTCGGAACCGAGCATATCCTGCTGGGCGTCCTGAGCAAGGGCGGGAAAACCGTTTCCCAGGCGCTCGGGGATATCCGGGTCGACGAAATCCGTGATGCTATCAAGAATCTGGTCGGGGAAGGGGATTTCACCTTTACGGAATCCTTCGATTATACGCCCCGGTCCAAGAAAGTACTGGAACTCAGCCTGATGGAATCCCGGCAGCTGCAGCACAATTATGTCGGCGTGGAACATATCCTGCTGGCGCTGATCCGGGAGACCGACGGCATTGCGGCAAGGCTTCTGCAGGAGAAGGGCATAGACCTGCGGAACGCCCGGGAGACCCTGCTTTCCATGATGACCAATAACGCACAGGCTGCGGGCGGGGCGCCTGCCGGCCAGGGAGAAAGCGGGGAAACCCCCATCCTGGACCAGTTCGGCAGGGATCTGACCGAAGCGGCGAAGAACGGGGAGCTGGACCCGGTAATCGGCCGGGCTACGGAGATTGAGAGGATCATCCAGATCCTGTCCCGCCGCACCAAGAACAACCCAGTCCTGATCGGGGAGCCCGGTGTAGGTAAAACCGCAGTGGTGGAAGGCCTTGCCCAGCGAATTGTCCAGGGGTCCATCCCCGAACTTCTGAAGGGCAAGCGCGTGGTAGCCCTGGACCTTGCCGGCATGCTGGCCGGTGCCAAGTACCGGGGTGAATTCGAAGAGCGCCTGAAGAATGCCATGGATGAACTGATCAAGTCCAAACAGGTGATCCTGTTCATCGACGAGATCCATACCATCATCGGTGCCGGTGCCTCCGAAGGCGCAATTGACGCCGCGAATATCCTTAAGCCTGCTCTGGCCCGCGGAGAGATCCAGTGCATCGGTGCCACCACCCTGGATGAGTACCGGAAGCATTTTGAAAAGGATGCTGCGCTGGAGCGCCGTTTCCAGCCGGTGAACGTCGGGGAGCCGACCAAGGCCGAAACCGTGGAAATTATCAAGGGTCTGCGCGACAAATATGAAGCACACCATAAGGTCAGGATTACCGATGCGGCCATCGAAGCCGCCGTCAACCTGTCCGACCGGTATATCACTGACCGGTTCCTGCCGGATAAGGCCATCGACCTGATCGATGAAGCCGGATCCCGTGTGCGGATCGCTAAACTGACTGCCCCGTTTGATGTGAAGGAACTGGAAGACCAGCTCGCTGCCCTCAAGCAGGAGAAGGAAGAAGCGATTGCCCAGCAGAACTTTGAAAAGGCAGCCTCTGTCCGTGATGAGGAAAACCAGATCAAGAGCAAGATCGAGGAAAGCCGCAAAGCCTGGGAGGAAAAGGTCAACGCCAAGGACGGCGAAGTCGGCGAAGAGGAGATCGCGACCATTGTATCGCAGTGGACCAATATCCCGGTTTCCAAGATGACGGAAGATGAATCCAACAGGCTTCTGCATCTGGAAGACATCCTGCACCAGCGCGTGATCGGCCAGGACGAAGCGGTCAAGGCCATTTCCCGGGCTGTACGCCGTGCCCGTGCCGGCCTGAAAGATCCGGCCCGCCCGATCGGAAGCTTTATCTTCCTTGGACCGACCGGTGTCGGCAAGACCGAACTGTGCAAGGCGCTGGGAGAAGCCCTGTTCGGGGATGAAGACAGCGTAATCCGGATTGATATGTCCGAGTACATGGAAAAATTCTCCGTCTCCAGAATGATCGGATCGCCTCCGGGCTATGTAGGGTACGACGAGGGCGGCCAATTGACCGATAAAGTCCGCACCAAGCCCTACAGCGTCATCCTGTTTGACGAGATCGAAAAGGCACACCCCGATGTGTTCAATATTCTGCTGCAGATCATGGAAGACGGGCGTTTGACGGACGGCAAGGGCCGTACGGTTGACTTCCGCAATACCGTGATCGTCATGACCTCCAATGTCGGCGCCCATACCATCCGCAAACAGCGTACCCTGGGATTTGCCAATGAGGGCAATGAAACCGAGGAAGCGTATGAAAAGATGAAGGACAACGTCATGGAGGAGCTGCGCAGGACCTTCCGTCCGGAATTCCTGAACCGTGTGGACGAACTCATTGTCTTCCATGCACTGGAAGAGGAAGACATCCGCAAGATCGCGGTCCTCATGTTCAATGCTGTTGCGAAACGTCTGGAAGAAAGGAATGTGCATCTGCATGCGGATGACAGCGCGATCGCGCTGCTGTCCAAGGCGGGATTTGATCCGGAATACGGCGCCCGTCCGCTGCGCCGGGCGATTCAGAGGATGGTGGAGGATTCCCTGTCTGAAGAACTGCTCAGCGGCAGATTTAAACTGGGAGACCACATCGTGGCTTATGACCAGGATGGGAAACTGAGTTTCCGTCCGGAGGAAAAGGCTGCGGTACCGTCCGCAAACTGACCGGAGATCCCCGCAGAGGAACCGCCTCCGGATCCCGGGGGCAGATCATAAGTGCATAAACAAGGAGCAGTATCCGTAACAGGATACTGCTCCGATTGTTGTTTGGGGATGTTCTGCAGGTACGTATAGAGGAAAAGCTGCAGTAAGATTATGCCAGACGGCCGCGGAAAACCAGTTCGGTGAGCCAGCAGAGCAGGAACGCTGCCGCATCCACGCCGACGATAGTGGCGCCGACCGGGGTGCCGGCCAGAATGGCGGTAATCAGTCCGATAAAAGCACAGACAACGGAAAGAACCGCGGAGAAAACAGTGACTTTCCGGAAACTCCGGAAAAGGCGCATGGCCGACAATGCCGGGAAGATGACCAGGGCAGAGATCAGCAGGGAACCGACCAGGTTCATGGCCAGTACAATGATCACCGCGATGATAATGGCGATCAGCAGGTTGTACACCCCGGTATTGGTCCCGGTAGCACGGGCAAAGTCCTCATCAAACGTAACGGCAAAAATCCGATTGTAGAACAGGATAAACAGGACAACCACCACGACAGAAAGTACGGCACAAAGCCAGACTTCCTGTTTGGTCAGGGTCAGAATGGAAGTGGAGCCGAACAGGGTGCTGCACACATCTCCGGCCAGATTGGTGGAGGTGGAGAACAGATTCATCAGCAGGTATCCCAGTGCCAGGGCTGTAACGGAAATCATGGCGATGGCTGCATCCCCCTTGATGCGGGTGTTCTGCCCGGTACGGAGCAGCAGGATGGCGCTTAAGATGGTAACCGGGAGGACCAGCAGCATTTCGTCCGTCAGGTTCATGACCGTGGCGATCGCGATGCCTCCGAAAGCTACGTGGGAAAGCCCGTCCCCGATAAAGGAGAAGCGCTTAAGGACGAGGGTGACTCCGAGAAGGGAAGAGCACAGGGCAATCAGGATGCCCACAATCAGGGCATAGCGGACAAAAGAATACTGCAGATACAGTTGCAGTTCCTGGATCATGGATTTCCCTCCTTCCATCCGTAAGTCCTACCCATCATACCCGCAGGGCATCCCCTTGTCAAGAAAAATGAGAATCATTTTCATATTAATTGGAGAAGAAAAGCAGCGGAGGACCGCTGCTGGGAAAACCTATTCCCGGTAAAGGACAGGGGAGGTTACGTAATCCAGGTTCTGCTTCCGAAGGGCCGGGGTGGAGAGCGCCCACAGGTTCTGTGCCCGGATATCGGACTGCAGGTGCGGTGTCATTTCGGCATCGGCAACCTTGTTGACCAGGGGGAGAAGCGAGCGGTCCTGCAGGGCGCGAAGGAGCGGTGATGCGCTTGTGCGGAAGCCGAGAAGCCGCAAGTGATCCGGGCGGGCAAGGGCAAGATCCCCCTCCCGGGTCCGGCCGAGCAGCAGATGGCACAGTGTCCTTTTGATACGGGCCATGGTATATCGTTTTGTCTTGGCGTTCTGCAGCGCTTCTTCCAGGGTGGTAGATGCGGAAAACGCGCGCAGGATCCGGTTTTCCAGACCTTCCTGGCCGATTTCGGGCAGGCACAGGAGATCCTGGGGATCTGCTGTGCGGACCCGGTAGAAGAAGAGAGGGGACAACTGTTCCAGGGAGGCGGGGCCGCCCTGCGTATGGAGCGCTTCCTGCGCGCAAACAGGGAACGGCATTGCCTCGTCGGCGGGACGCTTCTCCGCCCAGGCAGTGCGGATTGCCCGGGCGCTGGTAAATTCGGAGATGCCCTCCTTGCCATGACCGCTGACGCGGGGCAGGACATGGGGCTGGATGCTGCTTTCAGTATCTTCCAGGGCCCGGAGATATTCCATGGCTAGGATATCATTCGGGGTAAGGTCGGCGGCATGGGCTATGGCTTCCGCAGCCGGGTAGCTTTTCCCTTCGGCAAGGGCATGGAGCAGGACGTCTTCCTGTCTGCTTTCGGAGAGCTTTTTCAGAACAGAAAGATCGGCCGTTTCGGCGCCGAAGCACAGGTCGGTTACGATGCCGGCTGCCTCAAGGAGGCGGACTGCCCCCGCAGCAAAACGGGAAGCGGAGGACAGGGCATAGCTGCTGTTCAGTTCCAGTACGGCATCCGCCCCGCCGGCAAGCGCCATCCGGGCACGGGTCCATTTGTCCAGGACAGCCGGTTCCCCGCGCTGGACGAAGGCGCCGGACTGCAGAATCAGGAGATAATCACAGCCGATCAGTTCCCGGGCGCGCCGGATCTGCCACAGGTGTCCGTTATGAAACGGGTTATATTCTGTTATAATTGCCAAAACACGCATCCGATTTGCCCGTGCCTCCTTTCCTTTTTCCAAAAACTGGCGTATAATCTAGTATTGTATCGGCCGGTTGCTCTTGTCAAGTGACGCCGGTCTGTAAAGGATGTAACACAGGGAGGATACAGATGAAAATACTGGTTATCAACGCAGGATCTTCTTCACTGAAATACCAGCTGCTGGATATTGAAAGTGAATTCGTGATAGCAAAAGGGCTCGTAGAACGTATCGGCGGAGAAGAAGGCCGCATTGAACAGAAATCCGAAAAGGGCGTCATTGAAAAAGTTCTTGCAATCCCGTCCCATTTCGAAGCCATGAAACTGGTTATCGATGCATTGACGGACAAGGAACTCGGCGTGATTACCGATATGTCTTCCATCGATGCAGTCGGACACCGCGTCCTGCACGGCGGAGCTACGTTCTCCGAATCCGTGATCATCAATGAGGATGTCATGCAGGCTATCCGCGATAATATCCCGCTGGGCCCCCTGCACAATCCCGCGAATCTCCAGGGCATCGAAGCCTGCCAGGAGATCATGCCCGGAGTACCCCAGGTTGCCGTCTTTGATACTGCGTTCCATCAGACAATGCCCCCCAAGGCATTCCTGTATGCCCTGCCGTATGAATATTATGAAAAGCTCAAGATCCGCCGCTACGGTTTCCACGGCACGTCCCACCGCTTCATTTCCGGCAAAGCGCTGGATAAACTGGAGGCCATGGGAATCAAGCGGGAAACCAGCCGTGTAATCACCTGCCACCTGGGCAACGGTTCTTCCCTTGCAGCCGTTTACGGCGGCAAGTGCGTGGACACTTCCATGGGCCTGACGCCTTTGGAAGGCGTTGTAATGGGCACCCGTTCCGGCAGCCTGGATCCCGCCGTTGTCGGCTTTATTTCCGAGCGAACAGGGATGAATGCTTCCCAGGTTGTGGATATGCTGAACAAGAAGAGCGGTATGCTGGGCCTGTCCGGTGTTTCCAGTGACCTGCGCGACATCGATGCCGCCTGCCGTGACGGCAACGAAAGAGCAATCCAGGCCCGGGAATCCATGTGTTACAGCATCAAGAAATATATCGGCGCCTATGCAGCGGCCATGAACGGTGTGGACTGCATCGTATTTGCCGGCGGCGTCGGGGAGAACGACGGGGTTGTCCGTAAAACCGTTCTGTCCGGACTGGATTACCTGGGTGTCGAACTGGATGAGGAAAAGAACAAGAGCCGCGGCGATGCGGATCTGACCGGAAAGAATTCCAAGGTCAAGATCTTCGTCATTTCCACGAACGAAGAGCTGGCAATTGCCCAGGATACCTACGACCTGGTAACGGCAGCCAAAGCATAAGCGGACTTATCCGGGGATTTAACAAAGATTCAACGGGGCGGCACTGGGTTTGACCGGAGGCCGCCCTATTGACAAGATGCCGGTGTTTCCGTATAATTAATCCTTGCCGGTTTGGGTCCGGATGGCACAATGATGAACCAGGGGGTGGCGGTATGGAGATTTCTGTCAGAGAAGCCCTGCGCCGTCCCGGGGAAATGATTCCCTTTCATCTTACATTTGATCTGGAGCCGATGACCGTGCATGAGGACCCGGTTTCCTTCCCCGCACAGCTCGTTCTGGACGGGTTCAGCATGGGGCTGGAGGAAGATGAGGAAACAGTCCTCCTTTCCGGTACCTTATCCTATCGGTGGGAAAGCATCTGCGCCCGCTGTGCGGAGAAAGCGGAAGGGGAAAGCACGGTGGAATTCCAGGAGGAATTCGGCCGGGTCAAGGATGAAAAGTATCCGGACCGTTACCTGTTTATGGGGGAAACCCTGCAGCTGGATGACCTGGTTTCCGACCAGATCCTGATGGACCTTCCCATCCGGTTCCTGTGCCGGGAAGACTGTCAGGGCCTGTGCCCGGTATGCGGGTGCAACCTGAACAGGGAACAGTGTGACTGTGATCGATCCGGGGGTTCTTCCCCGTTTGATGTGTTAAAGAATTTGCATCTTGACGATGAGTAGGGCAATACCCACCGCGTTTTGATAGATAGAAGGAGGTGTAGAATCATGGCAGTTCCAAAGGGGAAAATATCGAAGCAGCGTCGGAATACCCGCAGAGCAAACTGGAAGCTGAGTGCTCCTGCTATCGTTGCCTGCCCGCAGTGCAAACAAATGAAGCTTGCGCATCGCGTCTGCAAACATTGTGGTTACTATGACGGCAAGAAAGTGATGGATGTTGCTGAAAACTAAGGGCAAAAGCGGAGAGGTTGCCCTGTCAAACGAATCGGTTCCGGTTCGCTCGGCAGGACGACCTCTTCTTTTCTTGCCATGGTGTACCCCGTAGAGGGAATCCACAAGGTATTGCATAAAATGCAGGATTTGTGCTAATATATGGAACGGAAAGGGGGCTTGCAATGCGTATAATTGCTTTGGATGCATACGGATCGGATCTGGGTCCCGCGGCCATGGCGGAAGGCGCCCTGGAAGCATTGGAGCTGGATCCGGAACTGAAGATCCTTTTCTTCGGGGATGAACAGGAACTCTCCGGAATTCTGGCGGGGAAAGAGCATGAACGTCTGACGATCGTGCATGCGCCCGACAAAATCACCAATGATGACAGTCCTACCCTTTCGGTCCGCCGGAAGCTGCAGTCTTCCCTGGTCATGGCCATGAAAGCCGTGAAGGATGGGCAGGCATGCGGCGTGGTTTCCGCAGGATCGACCGGGGCTATCCTGGCAGGCGGCATTTTCCGGGTCGGAAGGATCCGCGGGGTGCATCGTCCGGCTTTGTGCCCGGTACTCCCGCAGGTGGACGGAAGCAGGGCGCTTCTGATCGACAGCGGGGCGAACGTGGACTGTAAACCGGAATACCTGATGCAGTTTGCCCTGATGGGGAGCATCTATATGGAGAAGATGCTCGGGATCTCCAATCCGAGAGTCGGCCTTCTCAATATCGGGGCGGAAAGTGAAAAGGGAAATGCCCTGACGCATGCCGTGTACCCGATGCTGGAAGCGTCCTCCCTGAACTTTGTCGGGAACGTGGAAGCCCGGGATGCCCTGTTCGGGAAAGCGGACGTGATAGTGGCGGATGGTTTTGACGGGAATATCCTACTCAAGGGGATCGAGGGTGCGATCCTGGGGATGTTCGGGATCCTGAAAACGGAATTCTCCGCAAACCTGCGCTCGAAGATGGGGGCCGGCCTTCTTCTGCCGGGTCTGAAAAAAGTAAAGAAGATGATGGATGCGGACGAGACGGGGGGCGCCACACTGATCGGTGTGGAAGGCAACGTCATCAAAGCGCACGGTTCCTCCAAACCGCACGCGATTGCCCGCGCAATTGCACAGGCAGCCCTGATGGAAGATACCCATATGGTGGAAACCATCCGGGAAGGCATACTGGAACAGATGAAGGAAAAGATTCCGGAAGAGAATTCATAATTTATACGAACTTATACCTTCCGTTCTTTTCCCTTCGCAAATCATGGAAAGGGGAAGAATACACATGCTTGAAAACGTAATCAAGGCGTTTGCCGAACAGCTGGCGATTGATCCGGAGACGATTACCGGAGACAGCCGCATCAAAGAGGATCTGATGGCGGATTCCGTTGACATCGTGGAATTGATTTCCAACCTGGAAGATGAATACGGCATTGAAATTGCCGACGAAGACCTGATGGGATTTACCACGGTTCAGTCCGTAGCCGATTATCTGGAGACGGCTGTCCAGGATAAATAAGCCGGAAACAGTCTGTATGCAGGAGCCCGGGGATTATACTCTGGGCTCTTTGTATAAGGACAGGGGCCGAAAGGATAAGGGAAGGAACAAATGAGTCTGGATTTACTGGAAAAGGAACTGGGATACCGGTTCCAGCGGGAGAACCTGCTGCTCCTGGCGCTGACGCACCCGTCGGCGGGCGGGGAAAGCACAACAGCGGACAACCAGAGGCTGGAGTTTCTGGGTGATGCGGTTCTGCAGCTGGCGGTCAGCGACAGGCTGTACCAGATGTATCCCGACCGGGATGAGGGTTTCCTGTCGCATAAGCGGGCAGCCCTGGTCCAGGAAAAAGCGCTCAGCACGTTGGCGCGCGCTCTGCACCTGGGGGAAAACCTGATTCTTTCCCACGGGGAACGTACACAGGGCGGACGCGAACGGAATTCCAATCTGGCGGATGCCGCGGAAGCGGTGCTGGGGGCTGTCTATCTGGACGGAGGCTTCGAGAGTGCCCGGCAGGTGATTTACAGCCTGTGGGAACACCTGGAGAATGCCGCCGAACCGGATTACAAGAGTGAACTGCAGGAGATGACGCAGGCCGGGGGCGGGGAAGCCCCTGTGTATGAGATCATCCATGCGGAGGGACCGGATCATGACCGCCGCTTTACGGCGGTGTGCGTCCTGGCGGGGCGCACGATCGGGCAGGCCGTCGGCCGCAGCAAGAAGGAAGCACAGCAGTTTGCGGCAAGGGAAGGGATCCGTCTTCTGGAAAAGGAGAAGGATTCCCGGAAAAAGAAAGCAGGGAAGCCCGGCAAAGCCGGGCAGGAGGAGAAACCGGATTGCGTCTGAAGAAACTGGAAATACAGGGCTTTAAATCCTTTGCGGATAAAGTCGAAATGGAATTCCGTGACGGAATTACCGGCATTGTCGGCCCGAACGGATCCGGGAAAAGCAATGTGGCGGATGCCATCCGCTGGGTGCTGGGGGAACAGAGTGTCAAGTCCCTGCGCGGATCTTCCATGTCCGACGTGATCTTCGGCGGGACGGAAAAGCGCCGCCCCCTGGGATACTGCGAAGTGACCCTGCTGTTCGACAATACGGACGGGAAACTCGGCGAATACAGCGAGGTGCAGGTTACCCGCCGCATGTACCGTTCCGGAGAAAGTGAATACTTTATCGGGAAGACACCCTGCCGTCTGCGGGATATTGTGGATATGTTCCGGGATACCGGGATCGGCAGGGAAGGATACTCCATGATCGGACAGGGACGTGTGGATGAAATCCTGTCCGTACGTGGGGAAGACCGGCGTGCCGTATTCGAGGAGGCGGCCGGGATTGCCCGATTCAAGGCAAGGAAAACGGAAGCCGAAAGGCGCCTGACTTCCGCACAGGATAATATGAACCGCGTGCAGGATATTCTCACCGAACTGGAAGGCCAGTTGGGCCCCCTGCGCAGACAGGCGGAAAACGCCCAGAAATACCTGACGCTGCAGGAAGAAATCCGGACGCTGGATATGAATGCGTTCCTGGTGGAAAAAGACCGTCTGGATGTCCGGCTGAAGATGCTGGAAGAGCATCTGCAGCAACGCCGGGATGCAGCCAAAGAAGCCGAGGAAAGACTCTCTTCGATCCTTGCACAGCGGCAGGATGCGGAACAGAAGGCACAGCAGAACGAAGAAAAAGTGCAGAAGATCCGTGCGGATGTACTGTCCCTGACGCGTTCTTCCCAGGAGAAGGAAGGGGAAACCGCCCTCCTGACGGAACGGCTGGGGCATTTGAAGCAGGAAGCCGAACGGCTCCTGATGGAAGCAGAAAATGACCGGCGCCTGGCGGAAGAACTGGCAGGCACCCAGACCGAACGCCAGGAAACGGCAAAAACGGTTGCTGCCGAGCTGGAAGGGATGCGTGCGAGGCAGGTAGAAGCGGAAGAGGAATACCGTACCCTGACCGGGGAAATCGCAAAGGCGGAAGAGGAGGAACAGACCTGGAAGGATGCGCTGCTCACGCATATCAATGCCAGGGGCAATACCGCCAGTTCCCTTTCCCGCCTGAGTACCATGCGGGAGGTTCTGGAAAAGAACCTTTCGGCGTTGGCTAATGAACGGTCCGGATACCAGACGCGGATCGATTCTGTCCGGCAGCGTCTGGAGGAGGCGGAAGCGGCAAACCGGGAAGCACGGGAAGAACTGGCCAGGATGCAGCAGGAAGCGGAGCGGCAGCACACAAAAGAAGCGGAACTCCGCCAGACCGTCACCTACTGGAACGGTATGCTGGCCAATGCAGCCGCGGCGCAGCGGGAAGCGGAAACCCGCCTGAACCTTCTTAGAACTATGGCCCGGGAGTATGAGGGTTACCAGAACCCCGTCCGGGAAACACTGAGGCATTTCCGTACGCGGGAAAATGTGTACGGGGTTGTAGCGGATCTCTTGGTATCCCCGAAACAGTATGAAGTAGCCATAGAGACCGCCCTGGGCGGTCAATTGCAGAATATTGTCTGCGACCGGGAAGAAACGGCGCAGGAAATGATCCAGTACCTGCGGGAACAGAGACTGGGACGCGCCACGTTCCTTCCGCTTTCCGCACTCAGAGTCCGGACACTTTCCCGACAGGAAGAGGAAGTCCTCGGGATGGACGGCTGTCTCGGAGTTGCCGCTGAATTGGTCAGCTGTGAAGACCGTTTCCGCACCGTGGTGGATTTCCTGCTCGGGCGGACCCTGGTGGCCAGGGATATGACCTCAGGCATTGCGATCAGCCGGAGGGTCCGGCAGGCGCTCAGGGTTGTTACACTGGACGGGGATGTATTCAATGTCGGCGGTTCCATGACCGGCGGTTCCCAGCGTGCCCGTGTGGCATCCCTGCTGGGACGCAGCCGGGAAATTGCCGAGCATGAGGAAGCCCTGCGCAGGCTGCAGGAGAAACAGACCGAGATTGAGGCAAAAATTACCGAGAGCGAAGGTGTTTACGCGGGAACGGTGAAGGAAGGCCGGGAGAAGGCCGAACAGCTCCGGGAACGCGAGATTGAGACAGCCAGACAGGCAGAAAGAGAAGAAAGCCTGCGCGCTGCCCTGCAGAACATCCTGGATACCGTACAGGGGAACGAAGAAGAACAGCAGCGTCTCCGGGACGGGATACAGGATACCATCCAGCAGGAGGAAGAACTGAAAAAGGCACAGTCTCAGGAGAACCTGAACGAAGAGGAAGCGCAAAACCAGGTGGCGCTCCTTTCCGAAAAGCTGCATGCCCTGCGTGTTACCCAGGAAGACCGGCTGGCAAAACTGACGGAAATCCGGGAAAAAAGCGCTTACACCCAGGCACAGCTCCAGGCGCTGGAGGACGAGGAAACCCGGAGGGTCGAACGTCTGGAACAGCTGAAAAAGGGCGAAGCGGAACGGGAAGCACGCCGGGAAGAAAACCGGAAGTCAGCATCCGCCGTGGAGAAGGATCTGGAGGAAGCTGTCCGGGCAGCGGAACAGGAAAAAGGAAAACTTTCCGCCCTGCAGGAAGAGCTTACCCGTGGAGAGGGCCTTCTGGCTTCCCTGCTCAGCGATGTCCGTTCCCTGCAGGATACCTATGCATATGAACAGACGAGCGTGATGCAGGAAGCGGAACAGACGCACCGTGTCGAAATGCAGCAGAGCCGTCTCCAAAGCGAAGAGGAAAGTCTCCACACCCGCCTGTGGGACCAGTACCAGGCAACCTATGCGGATGCCCTGAAGAAGAAGGATCCGGAGTTTTCCCTGGAAGAGGCAACCCCCAGGATCAACACGCTGCGCAGACAGATCCGCGCGATCGGGTCCGTCAACGTGAATGCGCCGGAAGAATACCAGAAGGTGCATGACCGGTATCTTGACTTCTCGACCCAGAAGGAAGACCTGGACAAGGCTATGGACAACCTGACCAGGATTATCGGACAGCTGGACCGGCAGATGGAGAAACAGTTCCTGGAGAACTTCCGTCTGATCAACGATAATTTCCAGAAAACATTCCGCCGTCTGTTCGGCGGGGGCACGGCCATGCTTCGTCTGCAGGATGAAGATAACGTGCTGACCTGCGGCATTGATATTGTCGCACAGCCGCCGGGCAAGAAACTGCAGCTTCTGTCCCTGCTTTCCGGCGGGGAGAGGGCACTGTCGGCAATCGCGATCCTGTTTGCTATCCTTTCCATCCGTCCTTCGCCGTTCTGTGTGCTGGACGAAATCGAGGCAGCACTGGATGACGCGAATATCGATAATTTCGGGGCATACCTCAAGGAATACGCCAAGGACACCCAGTTCATCGTCATTACCCACCGAAAAGGGACGATGCTCTACTGTGATTCCCTGTACGGCGTATCCATGGCGGAGAAGGGCGTCAGCCGCATGATTTCCGTGCGGATGGACGAAGCCCAGCAGATGGCAGAAGAGGAAGATGCCTGACCAGGCAGATACATGGAGGAAACATGAGCGAAAAGAAAGGCTTTTTTTCCCGCCTGCGGGAGGGAATGCGCAGAACCCGGGAAGGGCTGACCCGGCAGATCGATACCCTGTTCGGGGTGTATAAGGAGCTGGATGACGAGTTCTTTGAAGATCTGGAAGCGACACTGATCCAGGCAGATGTGGGTGTGGCCACTTCGGAGGATGTCATTGCACGCCTCCGGGAAAAAATATATGCAGAGCGGATCACGGAACCGCAGAAGGCAAGGGATGCATTGAAGGAGATCCTCTCTTCCATGATGGAGACGGTTCCCTTTGCCCCCGAATATCCCGCAGTCATACTGATTGTGGGTGTCAACGGTGTGGGGAAGACCACTGCCATCGGGAAACTGGCCGGGTATTACCGGGAGAGCGGCCGGTCCGTCATGATGGCGGCAGCGGATACGTTCCGCGCGGCTGCGGCAGAGCAGCTGACCATCTGGAGCCAGCGCGCCGGTGTACCGATTGTCAAACACCAGGAAGGTGCAGATCCCGCTGCCGTTGTGTATGATGCACTGGAGTCCTTCAAGGCAAGACATGCGGACCTTCTGCTTGTGGATACGGCGGGACGGCTGCATAATAAAACCCATCTGATCGAAGAACTGCGGAAGATCCGCAGGGTGATTGCCCGCGGCTGCGAGGAAGCCAAAGTTTATACCCTGATGGTGCTGGATGCCACTACAGGCCAGAACGGGGTCAGCCAGGCCAAGGTATTCCGGGATGCTGTGGATCTGGACGGGATCATCCTGACCAAACTGGACGGTACAGCCAAGGGCGGCGTGGTATTTTCCATCAAGAAGGAACTGGACCTGCCGGTCTACTTCGTGGGTGTCGGCGAAGGGATTGACGATCTGCGCCCGTTTGATGCGGAGAATTTTGCGGACGCCGTATTCTGAAAAAGGACATGTTCAGCCGGAACAGAAAAATAACCTGTTCCGGCTTTTTCTGTCAATAAAAAGTGCTTGACAAGCCGCCTTGTTTTCCGTATACTCTTTGAGGTATCAAGTGAAACTGCTTGATCCCCGGGGAAAACCCGGATGCAGATGTCCGGGGGGTACGCAGATGGATGACAATGTGAAGTTTACGCTCCTTCTGGATCTGTATGGCCCGCTTCTGACCCAGAAGCAGAGAAGGATGCTTTCCCTGCGTGTGGAGGAAGACCTTTCGCTTTCCGAGATTGCCCAGATGGAAGCAGTATCCAGACAGGCGGTCAGCGAACTCATTGTGAAAGCGGAAAACGCGCTGATCCGTTACGAGGAGAAGCTTGGTTTCCTCGCCCGGGAAGAAAACCGGAACAAACGTCTGGAACAGATTCTGTCCCTGTTGGAAGAGGGAAAGGATAAGGAAGCAGGACAGAAGCTTTCGTCCTATCTGGAGGAAGACCGCCGTGCGTAAGCACGGACGGAAAGAAAGGAGGATCTCGGATGGCATTTGAAGGACTTGCAGGCAAACTGCAGAATATCTTCGGAAAACTGACCGGGCACGGCAAGGTCAGCGAAAAGGATGTCCGCGATGCGATGCGGGAGGTCCGTCTTTCCCTTCTGGAAGCGGATGTGAACTATGCGGTTGTCCGGGACTTCGTCAAGAAGGTTACCGAACGGGCAGTAGGGGCTGAAATTCTGGCTTCCCTGACCCCTGGACAACAGGTTATCAAGATTGTCAACGAGGAACTGACAGCCCTGATGGGCGGTGTCAATGCCCGTCTGGAGTTCGGTTCCGTTTCCCCCAGCGTCATTCTTCTGGTCGGCCTGCAGGGCGCCGGTAAAACCACCATGGCGGCGAAACTCGGCGGTCTCCTGAAAAAACAGGGGAAAAAGCCCTTGCTGGTTGCCGCGGATATTTATCGTCCGGCAGCTATCGACCAGTTGAAGATCGTGGGTTCGCAGGTAGATCTGCCTGTCTTCTCCATGGGGACAGCCGATCCGGTGGAGATCGTAACCAAAGCCAGGGAGCACGCCCAGCATTACTTCAATGATGTCATGATCGTGGATACCGCCGGCCGCCTGCATGTGGATGAAGAACTGATGGAGGAACTGGAAAACATCAAGGCCGCCGTCAATCCCGTGGAAATCCTGCTGGTTGTGGATGCTATGACCGGTCAGGACGCGGTGAATGTGGCCCAGTCCTTCAATGAGAGACTCGGGATTACCGGTGTGGTGCTGACTAAGCTGGATTCCGATACCCGAGGCGGTGCGGCCATTTCTGTACGTGCCGTGACCGGGCGTCCGATCAAGTTTGCCGGTGTCGGGGAAAAACTGACCGATATCGAACCTTTCCATCCGGACCGCATGGCCAGCCGAATCCTCGGTATGGGCGATGTCCTGTCCCTGATTGAAAAGGCGGAAGCAGCCTTTGACGAGAAAAAGGCTGTTGAGATGGAGAAGAAGCTCCGCCGCAACGAGTTCACGCTGCAGGACCTTCTGGACCAGTTTGAAAGCATGAAAAACCTGGGTTCCATGCAGGATATCCTGGGAATGCTGCCGGGAGCCAGCCGGCTGGGCGATGTGCAGGTGGATGAGAAAGCCATGGGACGGACTGTGGCCATCCTGCGGTCCATGACACCGAAGGAACGGCGCAATCCGGATCTGCTCAATGCGTCCCGCCGCCGCAGAATTGCGGCCGGTTCCGGGAATACCGTTCAGGATGTGAACCGTCTTATCAAACAGTATGAGCAGATGAAACAGATGATGAAGCAGTTCTCCGGCGGCCGGCTGAAAAAGGGCCGTTTCGGGGGCCGGGGAGGATTCCCCTTCATGTAGGATTTGTTTCGGAGAGAACATTCTCCGTTCAAAGATAAAAAACAACCGGATCAACCGGAATCAAAAAAGATGCAGGAAACAAACCTGCGTTCGTTTGGAGGTAACAGAACAATGGCAGTTAAGATTCGTCTGAAGAGAATGGGCATGCGTCATGAGCCTTTCTATCGTGTGGTAGTTGCGGACAGCCGCACCCCCCGTGACGGTCGTTTCATCGAAGAGATCGGCTACTACAATCCCGTTTCCGATCCCGTGATGCTGAAGATCGATAACGAAAAAGCCCAGCATTGGCTGAAGAACGGTGCACAGCCCACCCAGACCGTGCGTACCCTGCTCAAGCGTTCCGGCGCGATTGAATAATTCGAGGGATTCATATGACTGAATTGATTAAATTCATTGCCCAGTCCCTGGTAGACCATCCGGAAGACGTCGATGTACGCCTGGTGGACGGAGAAGAGGGCGCTGTGATTGAACTTCGCGTCAATCCGGACGACATGGGTAAAGTGATCGGCAAACAGGGCCGTATCGCCAAAACAATCCGTGCTGTACTCAAAGCGGCTTCCGTCCGGGAAGGTAAGCTGTACACGCTGGATATTATCTGATTGTATGAAAAGGGAACGGGATGCACCCTGCCGGGCGTATCCCGTTCTTTACCGAAACACGGGGATGGGAAAATGCAGGATTTTCTGATGATCGGGCAGATCGTGAAACCGCAGGGGGTACGCGGGGAACTCAAAGTGATCCCCTATACGGACGATATGACGCGGTTTTCCCTGCTTCGAACCGTATATCTGGAAGATAAGAAAACGCCGCACGCCGTCAAGGGCGTCCGTTACGGGCAGGATTGTCTCTTTCTGACGCTGGAGGAAGTCCGGGACCGCAATGAAGCGGAAAAACTGCGGGACTGTTTTCTGTACGTTGCCCGCAAGGATGCCGTGCCGCTTCCCGAAGGCAGCTACTATATCGCAGACCTTATCGGGATGACGGTGAAGGACGATGCCGGCCGGGTCCTGGGAACGCTGGATGATGTATACCAGGCGGGCGGCAACGATGTATATTCCGTTGTGGGGGACAAGAACTTCCTGTTTCCCGCAGTGAAAAAAGTGCTCCTCTCCGTGGATCCGGAGAACAGCCTGATGGTCCTGGACCGGAAAGCGTTAAGCGAGGTGGCTGTTTTTGAGGATTAAGGTACTCACGCTTTTCCCGGAGATGTTTGCTCCGGTTATGGAAACTTCCATTCTGGGCAGGGCACAGGAAAAGCAATTGATCCGGGTCGAGACGGTGAATATCCGGGATTATACGCTGGACAAACACCGCCGGGTGGATGATTATCCGTTCGGAGGCGGGGCCGGGATGGTCATGCAGGCACAGCCTGTCTGTGATGCCATACGGGCTGCGCGGAAGGACTTCCCCTCCCGGGTGATCTATCTCAGCCCGCGGGGGAAAACCCTGACCCAGGAGAAAGCGCGCTCTCTGGCGCAGGAAGAAAACCTGATCCTTCTGTGCGGGCATTATGAAGGGCTTGACCAGCGGGCAATCGACCTGTGTGTGGATGAGGAACTCTCGATCGGGGACTATATCCTGACCGGCGGGGAACTGCCTGCCATGGTTCTTATCGACTGTATCTCCCGCCTTGTGCCGGGAGTCCTGGGCAGCGAGGAATCCAGCCTGGAGGAATCTTTCTCGGAACCGCTCCTGGAATATCCTCAATATTCCAGACCTGCGGAATTCGAGGGACTTCCCGTGCCGGAAGTGCTCCTCAGCGGCCATCATGCCAATATCGTTGCCTGGAGAAGACTGCAGTCGCTCGTCCTGACCCGGGAAAGACGGCCGGACCTGTTTGCAAAACTGGATCTTTCCGAGGAGGATGAAATCCTTCTGGGGATCCGGGAAAGAAAGAAAAAGTCCTCCCGGAAAAAGAGGGAGGTTTCCCCGGAACAATCAGAATGACCACGGAGAGGCAGTTTTCCTTGACAGGGAAGGTGCCCCGTGGTACTCTCTTTATGCGACAATTGAAGAAACCCCTTATGAAGAGTGGTGGAGGGAACGGGCCCTGTGAAACCCGGCAACCGGCGCTTGGCGTACCGGTGCCAAATCCCGCAGCCTATGTGCTGACAGATGAGGTGTTTGCAGACTTTCCGATCCTTCTGTCACACGGCAGAGGGATTTTTCTTTCCGGGGTTGAAAGGATGAAATATGGCAAAACACTTTTTTACTTCCGAATCGGTAACGGAAGGACATCCGGACAAACTATGTGACCGTATTGCGGATGCTGTACTGGATGCACACCTGCAGGCGGATCCTTTCTCCAGAGTAGCCTGTGAAGTGGCGACCAAAACCGGGTTTGTCCTTTTGTTCGGGGAGATTACTTCCGCCGGCACCGTGGACTATACCTCGATTGTGCGGCGTGTTGTACGGGAAGTCGGATATACGGACAGCAGCCTCGGCTTTGACGGGAATACCTGTGCCGTTATGACAGCCCTGGAAACCCAGTCCCCGGATATCGCCATGGGGGTGGACCGTGCCATGGAAACCCGTGGAACCGGGGAAGAAGATACGGGCGCCGGAGACCAGGGGATGATGTTCGGGTTTGCCTGTGACGAAAATGAGGAATTCATGCCGATGCCCATCGCGCTGGCACACCGTCTGACAGCCAGGCTTACGCAGGTGCGCAAGGAAGGCATCCTGCCCTTCCTTCGTCCGGACGGCAAGGCACAGGTTACTGTCGGATATGAGAACGGGGTGCCCGTGGAAATCTCCACTGTGGTTCTGTCTACCCAGCATGCTCCCGATGTGGATATGGAAACGCTTCGCAAAGCGGTTCTTGACAAGGTGATCCTGCCGGTGCTGCCCAAAGAACTTTTGCGGGAGGATACGCGTTTCCTGATCAATCCGACCGGACGGTTCGTCATCGGCGGCCCGCAGGGGGACAGCGGCCTTACCGGCAGAAAGATAATTGTGGATACCTACGGCGGATATGCCCGTCACGGCGGCGGCGCTTTCTCCGGGAAGGATCCGACCAAGGTGGACCGCAGCGCCAGCTATATGGCCAGGTATATTGCCAAAAACCTGGTAGCTTCCGGCCTGTGCAGGACCTGCGAAATCCAGCTGGCATATGCAATCGGGGTGGCTAACCCGGTATCTGTGCGCGTGGATACGTTCGGTACCGGAATCCGGGAAGAAGAGGATCTGGAAAAGATCGTACGGGGATTCTTTGACCTTCGTCCGTCCGCGATCATTTCCCAGCTGCAGCTGCGCCGCCCGATTTACGAAAAAACAACCAACTACGGTCATTTCGGGCGGAACGATCCGGATTTCCTGTGGGAGGACACTTCCCGTGCGGAAGAACTGTTCCGCTTTGCGCAGACCATTCACTAGGAAACCGTCAGCAGCCCGGTATCTGTTACAGATACCGGGCTGCTTTTTCCTGCCGGCGGGCAGGATGACGTGAAAGGCAAAGGAAGTTTTCTTTTCCGGACATTTCCGCTACAATAAGGAAAGAAACAAGGAAGGGCAGGAATCTGGATGCAGAACGATCAGACGGCCAGGGAGGATCTCGTTTGGATGAAGAGGGCGCTGTCCCTTGCCAGGGAGGCCGGCCGGAGAGACGAAATTGCGGTGGGCTGCGTGATTGTGAAGGAGGGAACCGTTCTTGCGGAAGCTTTCAATGAGAGGGAAGCCAGGCGGGATCCCACTGCGCATGCGGAAGTGACCGCTGTCCGGCGCGCTGCGGAAAAAACGGGGGACCGGTACCTTACCGGGTGTACCCTGTATGTGACATTGGAACCCTGCCCCATGTGTGCGGGACTCCTGGCCCAGCTCCGGCTCAAACGCCTGGTATTCGGAGCCTGGGATGAGAAAGCCGGCTGTGCGGGAAGCTATTATGACCTGGTCGGGGACGGGGCTTTCGGCCCGGTCCTGCCGGTAACCGGCGGGATCCTCAGGGAAGAATGCGCCTCTGTCCTGCGGGACAGCCTGCAGAAAGTCCGGGACAAAGAGAAAAAAGAGTGATTCCCCGGTATGCGGGACCGGACAGCAGGAGGTTCCCTGTACGGCTTTGGACAGGGAAGTCAAGCCCGTTCCGGGCGAAAGAGTTAATCAGAGCTTAATCCGTTAGGCCGTTTCCTTCCCTTGATAAGGGGCGGCCTTTCGTGCTATGATACAGGACATAATCGGAAACCTGTGTGGGCGAAAGCCCGGAAAGGAAAGACAGATGGATTTCAAACAGACAGTGGTGCGGTCCCTCCAGAAACGGATTGAGGAAGTTTTCGGAGAGCAGATTGACAATCTGCAGGAGTATCTGGAGACCCCTCCCCAGCGGGAACTCGGGGATTATGCGTTTCCCTGCTTCCGGCTGAGCCGTACGCTGCGCAAGGCACCCCCGGCTATCGCTTCCGCCCTGTGTGAGGATTATCCCGTCGGCGGGATGATCGGCCGGGTGGAAAACGTCGGCGGATATCTGAACTTTTTCCTGAACCGGGAAAGCTTTGCAAAGGAAACGGTTGAAGCGGTACTTGCCTCCGGGCAGAAGTATGCCGCTACGGAACAGGGCAGCGGGAAAACGGTTGTCCTGGATTATTCCTCCATCAATATCGCCAAGCGTTTCCATATCGGCCATCTGTCCACCACCATGCTCGGACATTCCCTGAAGCGGATTTATGAACATCTGGGCTATACCACGGTCGGGGTCAACCACCTGGGGGACTGGGGCACCCAGTTCGGCAAGATGATTGCGGCATACCTGAAATGGGGAGACCGGGAGACCGTCGAAAAAGGCGGCGTGGATGAAATGGTCAAGCTCTATGTCCGTTTCAACGAGGAAGCGGAAAAGGACCCTGAACTGAACGAGGAAGGCCGCCATTGGTTCAAGAAGATCGAAGAAGGCGATCCTACCGCCATGGAGATCTATACCTGGTTCAAAGAGGTTACCCTGAAGGATGCGGAGCGTGTCTATGATATGCTGGGCGTCAAGTTTGACTCCTATGCGGGGGAAAGTTTCTATAACGACAAGATGGACCGCGTGATCCGCGAACTGAAGGAAAAGAACCTGCTCAAGGAAAGCCAGGGGGCTTATGTGGTAGACCTGGAAGAAGACAATATGCCGCCATGCCTGATCCTGAAGAATGACGGCGCGACCCTGTATGCGACCCGGGACCTGGCAGCGGCGCTTTACCGGGCAGATACCTATCATTTCGATAAATGCCTGTATGTGGTTGCTTATCAGCAGAACCTGCATTTCCGTCAGATTTTCAAAGTGATCGAGAAAATGGGATACCCCTGGTACAAGGATATGGTCCATGTGAATTTCGGGATGGTCTCCTTTGAAGGGGAAACCCTTTCCACCCGGCACGGCCGTGTGGTTTACCTGGATGACCTGCTGGACCAGGCAGTTGCCAAAGCGTTGGATATTATCCGGGAAAAATCCCCGGACCTGGAAAATCCGGAGGAGGTTGCCAGACAGGTCGGAATCGGCGCGGTAGTTTTCTATGATCTCTACAACAGCCGGATCAAGGATATCGATTTCTGGTGGGACCGTGCCCTGAATTTCGACGGAGAAACCGGACCTTACGTCCAGTATACGCATGCCCGGTGTTCTTCCATCCTGGCCAAAGGAGCCTACATCGACGCGCAGCCGGACTGGACGGGACTGGACAATCCGGAAGCCCAGGAAGTTGTGCGTGCGATCAGCGATTTCCCGGAAACTGTACAGGAAGCCGCCGCCCGGTACGAACCGTCCATGATCTCCAGACAGGTTATGCGGGTCGCACAGGCTTACAACAAGTTCTACTATGAACATCGGATTGCGGATGAAAACAACGGAATTTGCGCAGCACGCGTCATGCTGACCCGCGCAGCCAAGGAAGTAATCCGTCTGGGCCTGTTCCTGATCGGGATTCAGGCGCCGGAAAACATGTAAGGAATCAAAGAAAAATGCCGCTGCATCCGTTGGGTGCGGCGGCATTGTCATAAATGTCATAAAAAACAGGATAAGCAGTTTTGCTTATCCTGTCTCTCTTCCTTTAGGGTACGGTCGGGATTATCTGCGATGATTCTGGAAACATTCAGAACAATATACTGGCCGGTCATCCTTGGGAATGAAGGGGATCTTGGTGGGCTTTCCGCAGTCCGCGCAAATCGCATCGTACATTTCACGGGGACGAGAATCATCCCTGCGAACGCCATTAGCCTTACGAGCGTCACGGCAGGCTTTACACCTGGACGGCTCGTTCTGGAATCCTTTTTCTGCATAAAAAGCCTGTTCCCCAGCAGTGAATACGAACTCTTTGCCGCAATCCCTGCAAATTAATACTTTGTCCTCGTACATGATATCCCTCCGCAATATTTTGTTGCCTCGTCTTCACCCGACCTGGTCTTTGCCCCCACACCCGCCGTCTGGAAGTCTCGCTTCAAGGGGTTTCCTTCCAACTACTGCTTCTCTCGGTTTTCCCGGACGGACTTACTTCTAAACCGCACCATGCTCACGGCGCTTTGCGCCGGTTACGTGGATCGTTTCGCCTGCGACTGGCATCGATTTTCAACCACAGACATGAAGCCGAGCAACTAGACAAGAGTATACACATTTTCTTAACAAAAAGCAAGAACAAAAAGAGTTCTTTTTTTAATTTTATAACAAATTCTGAAGGAGATTTCGCTAACTATCCTCGGAAAACGGGTTTTCCTGGGAATAGTCCTC
>JAFPSR010000024.1 GCA_017413675.1 Clostridia bacterium
CCCCTTGATTAAAAGTCAAGTGCTCTACCGACTGAGCTAATGGATCATATGCTGGCAGGGGTGGCAGGAATTGAACCTGCGATGCGAGAGTCAAAGTCTCGTGCCTTACCACTTGGCTACACCCCTTTGTGGTGGGGTGAGTAGTGGGGCTCGAACCCACGACCTCCAGGGCCACAACCTGGCACTCTAACCAACTGAGCTATACCCACCGTACAATGTGTGCGTTAACCATAATGGCGCGCCTGAAGGGACTCGAACCCCTGACCCACGGCTTAGAAGGCCGTTGCTCTATCCAACTGAGCTACAGGCGCAAATTGTAGTCAATCCTTCAGGCCAAGACCCGCCGACAAGTTAAGAGTTTAACATACGGCAGATTCTTTGTCAATTCCTTTATCCGGATTCACCCAACTTTTTTCGTTCCGGTCTCATGAATGGAAAGCGGGGAAACCGGGAAGCAAAAGCCATTCAGGAAAGTGTTTCCAGGGCATGCAGGAGCATGCGGAGAGCCTTTCCGCGGTGGCTGAGGAGATCCTTTTCCTCTCCAGTAATTTGTGCAAAGGTTTTTGTCATGTTTTCGGGGATGAAGATCGGGTCATATCCGAAACCTTCTGTGCCGATCTTTTCGAATCCGATGGTTCCTTCACATCTTCCTTCAAAACATACAGTTTCCTGTCCGGGGATGGCGAGGGCCATTACACAGATATATCGGGCAGACCGGTCAGAGGAATGCTCCTGCATCAGCTCCAGGATTCGGTCCGTCCGCTCTTCATCGGTTGCTTCCTCCCCGGCAAACCTTGCACTGAAGATGCCAGGGGCCCCATCCAGAGCATCCACACACAGCCCGCTGTCGTCAGCCAGACAGGGAACTCCGAATGTATGCATCCCGTCCTCTGCTTTCTTGACTGCGTTTTCCGCGAAAGTATTCCCGTCCTCCACGGTATGGAGGGTTTTCCCAAGATCCCGGGGTGTGACGATGTGCCTGACCAGGGATTCCGGGAGAATCCGGCGGACTTCCCGGACCTTGTGCGGGTTGCCGGTTGCCAGCAGAAGTGTTTCGATCATACGTTTTCTCCGATCACATAACTCCTGTCGCCCAAAGCCTCTTTCTGCATGGCGAAGAGTTCGGAAATGCCTTTCTGGCCCAGATTCAGGAGGGTATCCATTTCCTCCCGGCTGAAACCGCGGCCTTCTCCGGTCCCCTGCAGTTCCACGAAGGTTCCGTCACTGAGCATGACGATGTTCATATCTACCATGGCATTGCTGTCTTCCGCATAGGGAAGATCCAGGACCAATTCATTGTCCACGATTCCAACGGATACGGCTGCAATCTGATGATGGATCGGGGATTTTTCCAACTGGCCTTCCCGGATCAGGCGGTCGATTGCACAGCACAGCGCCACAAAACCGCCGGTAATGGAAGCCGTGCGAGTACCGCCGTCTGCCTGCAGGACATCGCAGTCAATATAGATGCTGCGTTCTCCCAAAGCATCCAGATCGATGACGGCACGCAGGCTTCGTCCGATCAGACGCTGGATCTCAATGGAACGTCCGTCCTTATGGACGCCATCCCTGGCTTTACGCTGTGGGGTGGATCCCGGAAGCATGGCATATTCGGCAGTCAGCCATCCCTTTCCCGTGCCGCGGAGGAACGGGGCGGTTGTTTCCATCAGGGAGGCAGTACAGAGCACACGAGTATTTCCGAAGGAGATCAGACAGGAACCTGCTGCGGTCTGGATGAAATCCGTCTGCATCTCAATTTTGCGAAGCTGATCATTTTCCCGTAAATCAAATCTGGCCATGATGATAGACTCACTTTCCTAAAATCGATTCATTATAGCATACCGGAGAGGAGCTCGTCCATGTTTCCGGTTTTCCATACAAGGAAAAAACCGTTCCGCAGCGGGAACGGTTTCGGAGGTGCGGGAAGCTTTATTCCTGTTCGGAAAACTGCTCGCGCAGCTTCAGGGCAATATCCGGTTTGTTGGTGATGATGGCGTCCACCTTCAGATGAAGCATGGAGATGATTGCGTCCACATCATCGACTGTCCACGGATGGATTTTGATGCCGTGCGCTTTGAGCCCGGCAACAATTCCCGGCTGCTGCAGGGTGGGATAGACTGCATGCCATGCGTCAGCTCCGACATGGTCGATATAGAACCAGGGATCTACAATTGTGGAGCTCTCGAGCAGGCCGATCGGGGTATCCGGTGCAAATTCGGAGATGCGCAAAAGGCTTGCATGATTGAAGGAAGAATAGATGACCCGGTCGCTCATTCCATGTTCTTCCACAATGGAAGCAACCTTTTCTTCCAATCCTTCTTCCGGCTCGAACCCGGCTTTCAGTTCAATATTGATGAACATATTGGTGGGCTTGAGAAGGATCAGGACTTCTTCCAGAAGAGGCATCCTTGCGCCGGTATATTTTTCCATGTGATTGGAACAGTCCAGTTTTTTCAGTTCCACCAGCGTCATATCCTTAATATATCCGGTCCCGTTTGTACAGCGGTCCACCTTATCATCGTGTGCAACGACAATCTGTCCATCCTTGGTCATGTGGACATCCAGTTCAATCCCGTCGGCGCCCATGTCGCGGGCAAGGGCAAAAGCCTCGATTGTATTTTCAGGAGCGTAAGCGCTGGCACCGCGGTGTGCCCAGATCTGAGTCTTCATCGATTCATCCCCTTTTCTGTATGGTGAGATTTCAAATAATGTTTCCGTCTGCTGTATAGGGGAGACGGAAGAATAATGCGAAAGAGTGATCGGGGAAAGATCCGTTATCCGTAAACGGGATACAGGATTCCCTTTTTTATTATACTGGATCAGAGACGGTTTTCCAATCCCCTGTTTCCGCCCGAAAACTAGACACTTTGCATTCTGCGTGAAACATGGTATTATAAAGAGTAATGATGTACTTTACTGGAAAAGAAGGGACGTTATTGAAGCGAATTCTAAGCATTGTTCTCGTCTGTGTAATGGCTTTGCTGATGCTGGCAGGCTGTTCACATGTCGTAGACGAAGCACAATATATAGGGACCATCTTTGATGGGCAGGCTGTGCTGCGTGCCTATGGTCCCGGAAGCCAGGCGGCGTTATCCACTGCTTTTGAACAGATGCAGATTGCACAGAGGAATACGCTGGAGGAAAACGGCGATTTTACAGCCATGTATGCTGCCCAGAACCAGATGCAGGCGGTTTCTCCGTTTACGGTTTCCATGCTGAGCCGTGTGTTGGATATGCAGAATCAATATGCGGATCTGTACGCGCAGGCCAGAAAGAAACCGGAAGGCAGCCAGTACTGCTTTTCTTCTCTCCAGGTGAACCCGGCTGTGAATGCTGCCAGCATGCAGTGCAGCAGCACGTATTATCTGAAGGCACTGGCAAGGGCGGCGGCAATTGACAATGCTGCACAGACCATCGTTGATGAGGGCGCCATGTGCGGTATGGTCATGCTGGCCGGGACAACCGCGACGATCGGCAAGCGGCCGGATGACGGATCCTGGGCTATGCCCGTAACGCATCCCCTGGACCAGAACCTGGTGATCGGGACGCTGTACCTGAAGAATCTGTCAGCCAGTACCATGGCTGCACCGCTGCCGGAAAAAGCCGGCGGGGATACAGCGGAACGTGCCCTCTCCGTCACTATTATTGCACCTACGGCATTGGAAGCAACGGTGCTGTCCTGTTTCCTGTATGGGCTGGATATCCAGTATACTTACAATATGGTATCCGCGATGGACGGCATTGACATCCTCGTTCTGGGCGAAAACGGAACGATCCTCTCCACACAGAAAATCGATACCAATCTGCGCTAGTATTTTCCGGCTCCTTCTCCCCTGTGGAGGAGGAGCTGTTTTTCGGGAAAGAGAATTGACAGGAGGATAATATGGAACGCATTATTTTGAAGAATGAACACTTGAAGGCAACATTGCTGCAGCCGGGTGATCCGGTATACCGCAGGACCAGGTTCGACTGGACCGGCTTCATGACCGGCGTTGAACTGGATGGGAAATACACATTCACTGTCAAGGAACAGGAAAACCCGGAGCGCCGAACAACCGGAGGAGAAGGATTCTGCTGTGAGTATCCGTTTGACCAGGTGATCAATGAGGCGGCCATCGGGGAGCGCTTTCCGAAACCGGGAGTCGGCCTTCTGACCCGGCCGGATGAAAAACCATACCATTTCGGAAGGGATTATGAAGTTGTGCCTTTTGAAAAGAAAACGGAGATCCATGAGGATTATGCTGTCTTTGTGCAGGAACCGATGGAGGCTCTCGGATATGCTTTCCGGGAAACGAAAACAGTCCGTCTGGAGGGACAGAGTATCGTGACGGAAACGGTTCTGGAGAATACTGGTGACAAGGAACTGGAACTGGAAGAATACAACCACAACTTTGTCGGGATCAACCATCTGCCGATCGGACCGGATTATGAACTGGATTATCCGGGCTTCGACTTTACGGGCAAACCGGACTGTGACTGTATCCGTGCACAGGGAAGCCATATTACCTGGTATACAGCCCCGACGCATCCTTTCTATTACGAACTACCGTCTCCGCAGGAGAATGATAAACCGTACAACTGGAAACTGATCAATACAAAAGCCGGAGCAGGAGTATGCGAGAAAGTGGATGCCCCGCTCGGTGTCTCAAGATGCAAACTGTGGGGGGTTGACCATGTTTCCTCCTGTGAAGTGATGGTCAGGATACGGATTCCGGCCGGAGAGAGCATGAAATGGACACGGACGCTCTCCTTCTTCGAAATCTGATGTCACAGGATTTTCACATACAGAACCGGCATCCCGGAAGGAATGCCGGTTCTGTAAATCACAGGGAAAACCAAGTGGAAAAAACAGGAAAACCGGGAAGATTCCGCTGTTTTCCCAAGAGAGAAAAGGGGAGGCGCAGATAAAAAATCGTTCGAAAAAAAGCATTGACAAAACAAGGCAAGTACAGTATGATATTTATCGTCGCTTGAATCAAGCGGGTTGTCGTTCAAGCAGACGGGGTGTAGCGCAGCTTGGTAGCGCACGTGCTTTGGGAGCATGGGGCCGGGGGTTCAAATCCCTTCACCCCGACCAAATCATTATGACCCCTTGGTCAAGTGGTTAAGACATCGCCCTTTCACGGCGGTAACAGGGGTTCGAGTCCCCTAGGGGTCACCACAAACCTACCAGGGCCTTTAGCTCAGTTGGTCAGAGCAGTCGGCTCATAACCGATCGGTCCGGGGTTCAAGTCCCTGAAGGCCCACCATCCTTTAGGGCAGGAGCGATGCTCGGCTCGCTGGTGTAGCTCAATCGGTAGAGCAGCTGATTTGTAATCAGCAGGTTGCGGGTTCGAGTCCCATCGCCAGCTCCAATCTTTCATGGAGAGATTCCCGAGTGGCCAAAGGGAGCAGACTGTAAATCTGTTGTCAACGACTTCGATGGTTCGAATCCATCTCTCTCCACCATAGAAAATGATGAGAGTCATTTTCTTTCCTGCGGATATGGCGGAATTGGCAGACGCGCACGGTTCAGGTCCGTGTGAGGGCAACTTCTTGCAGGTTCAACTCCTGTTATCCGCACCAAAACAAGACGGTAATCAAAGTTACCGTCTTGTTTTTTTATCTTTCATTGCCCGTTATTCAGAATCCCTGATGCTCAAAATCAAAATCGCAGTGCCGCAGGAATTCCCTGGCCATCAGAGTGGCTCCGACCTGGTTGGGATGGACCCGGTCCCAGGCGATATAGGTGGAATGCCGTACTTTGCAGTAATCCTCATACAGTTTCTGGAAATTGACGAAGATTGCGGAATGCGTTGCTGCCAGTTTTTCGCAGATAGAGACATATTCATCCATACGCGCCCGCATGGCGTCGGAACGGTTTGGTTCCATATAGTAGGGGGAAAGGATAAATATGCCTTTGACTTTGCCTTCCAGCATCCCGAGCATTTTCTCCATGTTATTTTCATATTCATCCGGCTGTACCTGATGGTCAAACATCGCCGGAGTATCGAACTGCCTCCATACATCGTTGATACCGATGCAGATGGCAACCCAGTCCGGAGAAAGGGAAACCACGTCCCGGTCAAATCGTGCGAGCAGGTCCCGGCTTGTATTACCGGACGTTCCGGAGTTTGTAATGCGCAGGTTTATTTCCGGGTAGCAGGTTGAGAGCAGGTTTTCGATAACGCGGACGTAACTGCGTCCGACATTGTCAAACAAACCCTCTCCTACGGGTTGGGCGCTCCCCATATCGGTTACGGAGTCGCCGGCAAATACAATACGGTCTTTATCCTGGAAGATCATGGGTTGTTCCTCCTGTAATTGACAGAAATCCGATGTTTCCACATCGGCAATATTATAACAGATTCAGGATGGGCTGGGGCAGAAAAAGCAAGAAAAACAGAAACGGGGAACCGGAAAGGCAGACCTTCTGAAAATGCCGGAATTAAGGAAAAAATAACATGGAAGTTCCTTGACAATTCCCCGGGTTCCCGTACAATGAAGGTGTACAAGGAAATGACGCTTCTGTCGGTGCTGACGGTATGTGAATGGACACAGTGTGCCGATAGATTCTATGATTGCCGACCGTCTGGGTAACTTCGATTCTGCGAAGTTACCCTTTTGTTTTTCCGGATAGAAAGGATGGTACCGAATGGAGTACAGGCAGTGGGAAGATTTTCATGATGGTGTTTGGAAGTCCAATATCGATGTACGTGATTTCATTGACAAGAACTATACCCCATACACCGGGGATGCTTCTTTCCTGAGCGGTCCGACGGAACGGACCCAAAAAGTTCTTGCCCGTCTGGAAGAACTGAAGAAACTGGAACAGGAAAGGGGAGGCGTACTGGCCATTGATACCAGCACGGTTTCCTCTCTGTGCAATTACCAGCCCGGTTACCTGGATAAGGATAATGAACTGATTGTCGGGCTCCAGACGGATGAACCGCTGAAACGCGGCGTCAATCCGTTCGGAGGAATCCGGATGGCCAGGGCGGCCTGTGAAGCTTACGGGTATAAACTTTCCGATAAGATCGAAGAGTACTTCAGGTACCGTACGACGCACAATGACGGTGTATTCCGTGTCTATACCGATGAAATGAAAGCAGCAAGGCACTGTGCCCTGTTGACCGGTCTGCCGGATGCCTATGGGAGGGGCCGGATTATCGGGGATTACCGCCGTGTGGCACTCTACGGCGTGGACCGTCTGATCGAGGAAAAACAGAAGGACAAAAAACAGATCGGGGAGAATTTCATGGATGTGGATAACATCCGTCTGTCCGAAGAACTGTACCAGCAGATCAACTTCCTCAACCTTCTCAAAAAGATGGCGGAGATGTACGGATATGACATCAGCCAGCCTGCCTCCAATGCAAAGGAAGCCATCCAGTGGACCTATTTTGCCTATCTGGCAGCCAATAAGGAACAGAACGGTGCGGCGATGTCGTTCGGACGGACCTCCACATTTTTTGACATTTACCTGGAACGGGATATCCGCCGCGGGATCCTGGATGAAACCGGTGCCCAGGAACTCCTGGATGACCTGGTGCTGAAACTGCGCTGCGCCCGCCATCTGCGTACTCCCGAATATAACGAGCTGTTCGGCGGGGATCCCATGTGGATTACCGAAAGCATCGGCGGCATGAATCTGAACCACCAGACCCTGGTGACCAAATCCTCCTTCCGTATCCTGAACACCCTGTACAACCTGGGACCGGCCCCCGAACCCAACCTGACGGTGCTTTGGAGCCAGGCGCTTCCGGAAGCATTCAAACGGTTCTGCGCAAAAGTTTCCGCGGATACGGATGCGATCCAGTACGAAAACGATGACCTGATGCGTCCGCAGTATGGGGATGATTACGCGATTGCCTGCTGCGTTTCCGCCATGCAGGTCGGCAAGCAGATGCAATTCTTCGGGGCCAGGATGAATCTGGCTAAACTGCTGCTGCTCTCCCTGAACGGCGGGATCGACAATATGTACGGGACGAGGCTGGGCCCGCAGATGGAACCGTTTGCGGACGAAGTGCTGGATTATAATAAGGTGCTGGAACGCTTTAAGGAATATCTGGCCTGGCTGTGCCGTTTGTATGTGAATACCATGAACTGTATCCACTATATGCATGATAAATATGCCTATGAAAAAACGCAGATGGCTCTGCATGATACGAATGTACAGCGCCTGATGGCTTTCGGTGTGGCCGGGCTGTCTGTGATCACGGATTCCCTCTCCGCAATCAAGTATGCCAAAGTACGCCCGATCCATGATGAGAACGGGATTATCGTAGACTTTGAAAGAGAAGGGGATTTCCCCAAATACGGAAATGACGATAACCGCGTGGATGAGATCGCCGTGAATATGCTGCGCATGGTTCACGAGGAACTGCGCAAAACGCCTGCATACCGCGGAGCCCGTCATACGCTGTCTGCACTGACCATTACGTCCAATGTTGTTTACGGGAAAAAGACCGGAGCAACTCCCGACGGCAGGAAGAAAGGCGAACCCTTTGCACCGGGCGCCAATCCCATGCATAACCGGGAAGTCAACGGGGCCCTTGCCTCCCTGAACTCCGTTTCCAAACTCCCGTATTCCTCTGCGGCGGACGGAATTTCCAACACATTCTCCATTGTTCCGGATGCGTTGGGAAAAACAGGGGAGGAGCGGGTATTCAACCTGGTCAGTATTCTGGACGGGTACTTTATGAATGATGCCCATCATCTGAATGTGAATGTCATGAACCGGGAAACCCTGATGGATGCCTATGAACATCCCGAGGAATATCCCAACCTGACGATCCGCGTTTCCGGCTATGCTGTCAACTTCTGCAAACTGTCCCGGGAACAGCAGCGTGAAGTGATCATGCGTACTTTCCATACCGCGGTATAAACCATGCTGGGAAGGATACATTCGTTTCAGAGCCTGGGGGCCGTGGATGGCCCCGGAATCCGCTGTGTCGTTTTCCTGCAGGGTTGCCCGCTTCGCTGTGTCTGCTGCCACAATCCGGATACCTGGGATTTAGCCGGAGGGGAGATTGCGGACAGTCATGCGCTCGCTGCCAAAATTTTCCGATTCCGGAATTATATCGGGAAGAACGGCGGGGTTACCGTATCAGGCGGGGAACCGCTCCTGCAGCCCGCCTTTGTGGAGGCTTTGTTCCGGGAAATGAAAAGCGGGGGCATCCATACGGCCCTGGATACTTCCGGTTGTATATGGAACGAACAGATCGCTTCCCTGCTGGAAGCAACGGACCTCGTTCTTCTGGATCACAAATATGCGACGGAGGATGCTTACCGGGAAAATACCCGGGGATCCATGGAGCAGACGGAAAAATTCCTGGGTGAATTGGATAAGCGTGGCATCGAAACCTGGCTTCGCAGGGTGATCATCCCGGGATTGACAGATGATTCCGCGTCCACGCAGCAATTGCGGGAAGTGGCCCGGAAATACCGCTGCGTTACAAAGGTGGAACTGCTTCCGTTCCGAAAAATCTGCATGACCAAGTACGAACAGATGGGAATTCCGTTTCCGCTGGCGGACGTACCGGAAATGCAGGAGGATGGGTTGGAACCCCTTTATGAGATCCTGAATCAGCAATAAATAAATACACTCTGTATATGGAAAGCATCCATATACAGAGTGCTTTTTTATGGATTAAGCCGGCTAGTGTACCTCTTTTTTCAGTCGGAGGATTCGGCGGACGCTTTCATCGATCCGTTCTTCACTCAGTTCCCCGTCCGTTACGGCACGGAGTACAGCGGTGAATGCTTCCCGGTAATCGGCGGGCATCAGTACAATGTCGACACCGGCTTTCAGTGCGAGGACAGCAGCCTCCCCGGAGGAATAGGATTGGGAAACGGCTTTCATCTCCATGGAATCGGTAATGATGATTCCTTCATAACCTAGTTCGAGTCGAAGCTTCTGTGTGACCAGGGTGGGGGAAAGGGTGGCAGGTTCCTTGGTTCCCGTGACCTGCGGCGCAGCAATGTGGGCAACCATGATCATTTCCGGACCGGCCTGCATCCCGGCTTTGAACGGCAGGATTTCACAGGAGAGGAGCTCTTCCCAGCTTTTTTCCGTCTCGGCATACCCGCTGTGGGAATCTGTGCGGGTATCCCCATGGCCCGGGAAATGTTTCAGGCATCCGAAGATCCCATGGGCATGCAGACCATCGAGATAAGCGGAAACCATCCTGCCGACCAGTTCCGGATCTTTGCCGAAGGCCCGGCTGCCGATCACAGGATTCCGGGGATTGGTGTTTACATCCGCCACGGGGGCAAAATCAAGGTCCACTCCGTACCGTGAGAGGTACTCCCCGATTGTACTGCCTGCGTCCCGGGCTTTCTGGATATCGCCTGTATTGCCGATTGAGCCCATTTCCGGAACCTTTGGCACCGGGAAAGCTTTATGGTTGGCAATCCGGGCGATCTTTCCGCCTTCTTCATCGATGCAGACAAGCGGACGGATTTTCCCAAGACGGTGAAGATCTTCCGTCAGGGAGACCAGCTGCTCCGGATCCTTCAGGTTTTTCCGAAACAGAACAAATCCGCCTGCAGGATATCCCGAATAGGCTTCGTGCATGGAGGAAGATACGGTCAGCACGCCGTCTGGGCTGTCCGCAACAATCGATTCAGGACGGATAAAGAACAGCTGGCCGATTTTTTCTTCCAGGGTCAGGGAAAGGAGCAGGGTTTCAATGGGATCAGGAGTTGGCGTCGGCAGCGGGGAAGAAGTCGGGAAAAACGGGGTGACAGGAAGGGCGGGAGATGGGGCTGTGAATGCAGCCGTACCCATGGAAGGAGTAGGTTCCTGTGACGGTATATCCGCTGGAGGGACATTGCGGCATCCGTACAGCCCAAAGCACAGACAGAAAACAAGGAGAACCGCGAGGATTCTCCCGTACGGACCGGCATGATTTCCGGCTTTCTGCATTTGGGGAAGAAAGGATTGCCGCATGGATTAAAAAGGGGGATTATTCCTGCTCGAACGGATAACGCAGACCCCATTCCTTTCGTAGAATATCACATTGCCGGAGCACGCTCAGTGTCCGGGACAACGGCACAACCGGGGATTCGGTCAGACCATCCAGAATGCAGCGGTTGACATGCTCCACTTCATACCGGAAGCCTTCATCCGGCAGACTCGGATCTTTCTGTTCGACCGGGAATGCATATTCTGTTCTTTCCGTACCCCGGACGAGAACAACGGAATCCGGACTCCAGAACCTGGGAACGATGAGATAACCGTCTGTGCCGTAGATATAGGCGGTATCTTCCATTTTCGTACGTACCCCGCTTGCCATGAGGGCTAATTCCCCTTTGTCATACCGGGCGACAAAAGCAGCCTGTTCATCAATCTGAAGGTGCAATTCATCCGTATCGATGGAAGCGAAGCCTTCGATTTGTTCCGGGTCTTTGTCGAAAACGTTCTGGGCGAAATGAAGGTCATATACTCCGACATCCAGAAGGCCTCCGCCGGCATTGGCGGGATTCAGAAGGCGTCCCTGGTAACCATCGGCGGTCCGGAAGGAAAAGGTGGCCTGGAGTGTACGTACATCCCCGATCTGTTTTTCACGGATCATTTTACGGATAAACTCTACCGCAGGGAAAAAATAAGTCCATACGGCTTCCATAAGGAATACACGGTTTTCCCTGGCACAATCGGCCATTTCCCGGAATTCGGCAGCCGTAACGGCTGCGGGCTTTTCAACCAGTACATGTTTGCCGGCATTCATGGCCCGAATGGCAAGATCATGATGCGCCTGGTGCGGGACCGGGATGTAGACAACATCTATATCGGGATCATGAATCATCTGGTCATAAGTAAGGACTTTTCCGATATTCCATTTCCCGGCCATAGCCTCGGCTGTTGCCGCTGTCCGGGAGGAAATGGCGGTAATCCGGCTGCCCTCCGCATGCAGAGCTCCCCGCAGCCAGCGGTCCAGAATAATGCCGGACCCCAGCAGACCCCATCGCAGTATTTTCTTTTCGCTCATATATCCTCCCATAATTCTAGATATGCCCCTCTGCGTGTCCGCTCTGATCTTTCCCATGAATAATCACGGTACGGTCTTCGGGTATGTAACTGTCGGGGAAGTGGATCATGACATTCTGTTTTTCCAGACGGTCCTGCAGTGTATGGATATCCACGGAAACGTAATCGGACCCCGTTTCCAGTGCAATACGGGAAGCTTCGCCGGCTGCCTGCCCGGTCAGGATGGCTGGGGGAATCACACGCAGGAGGTCCCAGCCGTAGCCGGTCCCGTCAGCGGAACGTCCGGCCGTGATGATGTTGGGATACTGTCTGTTCAGAAGTGTACGGTACGGAACTTCAAAAAGATGCCCGCGGTGCTCAAAGTCGTTGATGGCACAGACGGAATCCTCGAAGTGCCGGTAACAGTCCTGAACCTGCAGGGAATAATCCCCACGGATATGGCAGGTGGTTCGGAACTGGGGCATCAGGGGGAGTTGTGCAATGTCACTTTCCCCCCGGGGAAGACGATTGAAGTTTTCCAGCATGTCCGTCTGATTGCGGATCAGATAATCGGTGACTTCTTCTACGGAGAGCCCGCTCCATCTGGGCTTGTCCTGGGGCTGGTTGTCCCCGAACAGGTTGATGTTCCCGCCGGTGATCCCTGTATATGCCAGATTCACACGCCCCTTTTCAAGAGCCTGTGCGCAGGATGCCAGACTGATTGCCTTCCCGATGTAGGTGTAATAATTCTGTCCGGCTGGTCGAAGTAGACGCTGCTGGCAGGAACGGTGATCTGCGTCTGTCTGGTCGGAATGCTGCGCGAGGAGTCCGTACTCGTGCTGACCGTTGTGTCGAC
>JAFPSR010000025.1 GCA_017413675.1 Clostridia bacterium
GGCTTCTGCAACCGATTCCAGCGTAAGCGTCGAAAGATAGCGTTCGCCAATCACACGCTCGGCAAGGCGGGCGGCGGCAAGTTGCGGATTGCATTCCTCGGTATTTTCTCCCGCCAAAGACAGCAGGATATGGATTCCCTGCCCGTATACAATCATCATTCATTGTAATATTGCCCGGGTTATGCTACGATTGGCACAAAAGAATGGATAAGGAGGACCAAAATGAAGAAAAAAGCGCCATGGTGGAAAGCCGCTCTGCTGACCCTGTTTTACGTGGTTCTGATCGGGGTCCTGCTGGTTGCAGCCGCCTTTACCGGGATTGTAATCGGGGAAAAGAAGGTTACCGATCCCTATGATGTGGGGGATAGCGATGTAATTATCATCCTGGGTGCTGCTGTCCACGGGGATACCGCATCCCCGACGCTTGCCTGCCGTCTGGAAAAGGGGTATGAACTGTTTGAGCAGAACCATGCTTCCAACTTTATTCTCTGCGGTGGCCAGGGAGAAGGGGAAGACATCAGCGAAGCACAGTGCATGAAAAATATGCTTCTGGAGTACGGGGTTCCCGCCCCGAACATCTATCTGGATGAAACCTCCACCGATACCTGGCAGAACCTGACCAATGCAAAAGCCATCATGGAAGAAAACGGATTTGATCACTGCATTATCGTAACCAGCGATTATCACCTGCTGCGCGCTTATGCCACTGCCAAGGTGTTTGACATGAAATTCGAAGGGGCTGCCGCAAAAACAATCTGGCCGGGCATACTTTGGAAGATGCGTCTTCGCGAGATCCTTGCCTGGGGTAAATTTGCCCTGCAGTACCTCCATATTCTCTGATCCTGCCCCGGCAGGACAGGCTCCCGTCCCCTGAACCAAGGAGGAAATCAACCATGAAACGTATGATTACCGCACAAACCTATGTCGGCAATTTCGGCCAGACTGTAGAATCCTTTTTCCTGAAGGGCAGTTTCCCATCCGTCCCTTCCCCGGAAGATTTTTCCGTTGAAAACGGGTTTTCCGATATTTCCAACCTGGTCCCCTGTACCGGGATTACCCGGGTGGAAAGGACTGCCGACGGGGTCCTCCTGTCGGCGGATGGCATGAAATACGGTCCGGACTTCTCCGTCCTGTGTACAGACAGCCGGTTTTCCTTTGGCAAAAAGGACATTGACGTCGTCAAAACCCGCGGCGCGGATGATTTTGCGTTCTGTACCTGGAAGGGAATGAATTACCGGGTCTTCATCCCGGAGGGCAGCGGCAGGCATCCCCTGATTGTTTTTTTCCACGGTGCCGGAGAGACCGGGACGGACAATGCCCGCCAGATCCGGAACTGTTTTGGCGCTGCTCACCTGCATGAAACGTATCCCGACTGCATCATCCTGGCGCCCCAGAATCCGCCGCGTTCCTCCTTCCGCCGCGCAGAAGAGCGCCCCTCAGACGGCCTGCCTGACAGTCCGGGCGGGTGGAACCGGATTGAACTGGATAAAACCGCGGAAATCATGGTTTCCCTGATGGAAAAAGGCATTGTGGACACCTCCCGTGTCTATGCCACCGGTATGTCCATGGGCGGTGCCGGCACACTCCGTATGCTTGGGCTGCACCGGGACCTGTTCACTGCGGCTGCGCCGATCTGTCCGACGATGCTCAAGGATACCTACCGTATCCTGACCGGGCTTGTCGATTTCCCGATCTGGATCTCCACCGCCTATATCGATCATACCTATTACCGTCATCTCTATATTGCCCGCGGGATTGAGGAATTGCAGAAAAAGGGGAATCCGGATGCCCATGTTACCTTGTACAGTCTGGAAGACCTGAAAAAATACAACATCGGCCAGAATCCCCTCCTCACGGAAGCCCAGCTGGTCGGGGAAAACCATTTCAGCTGGGTGCTGACGCTGCACAACGAATATGGGATTATGGACTGGCTGCTGAGCCGCCGGAAACCCGGATCCTGAGGGGGGATTTCATTGGTCTGTCAGCTCCTTTCCCGCTTTGTCTCCGAAAGCCACAGAATCCTGGGAAATCATCTTACCGGGGTCTATCTGCACGGCTCCCTGGCTATGGGCTGCTTCCATCCGCAGACCAGTGACCTGGACCTTCTTGTTATCGTCCGGGATCCTGTTCCGGACGAGGTGAAGCGCAGGTATATGGATATGGTGGTTTCCCTGGACAAGGGAGCTCCCGATAAAGGCATTGAAATGAGTATTGTCCGGAAGGCTGTCCTGGACCCGTTCCGGTACCCGACACCGTTTGAACTGCATTTTTCCAAAATGCATCTTGCCTGGTACCTGGAGGATCCCGAAGGCTATATTGCAAAAATGCGGGGAACAGATCCGGACCTTGCCGCCCATTTTACCATCCTGAAACAGTATGGCCGGGTCCTCTGGGGGGAAGAAATCTCTTCCTTTCTCAAAGAAGTTCCCAAAGAAGCATATCTGGACAGTATTCTCCGGGATATTGCGGATGCACAGGCAGACATCGCGGAAAACCCGGTCTATGTCATCCTGAACCTTAGCCGTGTCCTTGCCTATGTCCGGGAAGGCAGGATCCTTTCCAAAAAAGACGGGGGATTATGGGCACTGGAACATACGGACGAAAAATACCGTGCCCTGATCCGGTCCGCACTGGAACACTACGAAAACGGCGGACAGCCGGATATCCGCCGGTTCCCGGCAAGTGATTTCGCGTCGGATTTTCTCCGCGCTGTCCGGGCGGGGATACAGCGGGACAAAATGTAGATCTACAGTAAACTACAAAGGACAGCAGGATCTCTTCCTGCTGTCCTTTTCCGTTTTTCCTGCTGTTTACGGATACCGGTTGATATCATCCCTCTGATCCAGTTCGTCCCGGTGATCCATATCTTCCCGGTGATCCATACGTCTGCCGCTTTCCAGACGGTTGATAAAGGTATCCATTTCCTGCATAACAAGGTCCCAGTCCAGTTCCGTACGCATTTCTTCCTGGTCACGGAATTTCTCGACGATTTCTTCATACCGCTGCCGGGCCCTGCCGACGGCATCTTCCCAACTGAGGTACAGTTCTTTTCCCGCCGCGGTTCCGATTAAACGGATTCCTTCCGGATCATCCGCCGCCTTTTCCATGATACCGCACAGTTCCTCCGCGTCATTTTGGATAATCAGCCCGTTTCTGCCGTCCGTCATGCCCTCCGAAGGTCCGGAATCCTCCAGCACCACACTGGGCAGGTCGCAGGCAGCCGCTTCCTTGACAACAATGCCGCTCGTATCGAATGTGTTCACCAGCAGGAACAGGCTGGCCATGGAATAGTAGGTGCGCAGGAGTTCCCGGTCCGAGACCATACCCGGGAAACAGCATGCATCCGTTACCCCGAGCTCCTGGGCATAGGCTTTCACTTCCGGCAGTTCCTGCCCGCTGCCCACAATCACCAGATGCCCTTTCCGGCCGCTGTCCAGATACCGTCTGAACGCGTCCAGATACAGCCGCAGGCCCTTATACCACTGGATTCTCCCGACAAAGAGGAAAACCGGCGCTTGGTCGGCAATTCCCAGCTCCTCTTTCAGCTTCCCGACGGCAGCGTCGGAAGCTCTTCCGCGGGCAAAATCGGTTCCGTTTTCCATGACACGGAATTCCCCCGCATATCCGAGCTGCCTTAGGTTTTCCCCGGCAACCTTACTGACCACCCATACCTCATCAGCCGCCCGGATGTTGGCCAGGAGGAACGCGGTGGAGATCCGCCGTACCGGGGTGAACGGGAAATATTTATTCAGTTCCACATCGAATTTCGTATGATAGGTAAAAACAATCGGGACATACCGCGTTTTGCTTACCCGCATCAGACGGGCCAGCAGGCCGGACGCGGCCGGGCAATGCACATGCAGGATGTCAAAATTCTTTCTTCCCAGCCGGGTCAGGCTTTTCATATCAAAGGGATTCCCTGCCCGGTATCCCATCCGTTTTCCCGCTTTTGTGCTCTGGTAACGGATTACGGAGAACGGATAATTGTCCTTTACCCCGGGATAATGCGGGGTAATCACGGTGACATCGTCCTGTTGGGCTGTTAACTGTTCCGCATAATTCAAAACCGTATTGGCAACCCCGTCAATCACGGGCGGAAAGGAATCGTTCAGGAGAGCAACTTTCAGTTTTGCCATCTTTCATCACCCTTTTTCCCCTGTATTTTATGAATTCCGTTTTCAGTGTAGCATTGCCTTATTTCTTTGTAAAGGCAGCCGCCGCGCCGGTCTGCGGAACCCAGTATCGGGAAACAACGGAAAGGATCCGGATGGTGCGGAGTAACCCTCCCTTCTTCCTTGTCCCTTCTCCCCCAATCCTATATAATGAAAAGGAAACCCGGGAATGTTCCCTTCCCCTGCCTGTTGCAAGGCCGGCATGCCCTTTGGGGAACACTCCAAATAATAAGGAGGACAAAATCCATGCAGAATCCAACCGACAGATCTCTGCCCGATTACGAAAATCCTGCCTGTCTGCAGTTCAACCGGCTGCCCCAGAGAACCCTGAACAGCTCCTATGAGAACGAGTATGACGCCATCCATTCGGTTCCTTCCCCGTATACCCGTTTTCTGAACGGGAGCTGGGATTTCCATCTGTTCCCTTCCGTACAGGATCTGCCTTCCAGCCCGGAGGATGAATCCATCCTGTCCGTTGTCTGGGATAAGATGCCGGTCCCCGGCGTCTGGGAAACCAACGGGTTTGGGAAGGCCAATTACACCAACATCAATTATCCGATCCCGCTGGATCCTCCTTTTGTCCCGGATGACAACCCGGTCGGCCTGTACCGCCGTTCGTTCATGATTCCGGAAACCTGGGCAGGCAGAACCGTCACCCTGCATTTTGAGGGAGTCACGTCCGCTTTCTATGTCTATCTGAACGGGCAGAAAGCCGGCTTCTCCAAAGGAGCGCACCTCGGCGCGGAATTCCCGGTTACCGACATGGTCCATCCCGGGAAGAATGAGATTTACGTCCAGGTCCACAAGCACAGTGACGCCACCTATCTGGAAGACCAGGATATGTGGCGCCTGAACGGGATTTTCCGGGATGTCTATCTTACGGCGCTCCCGCAGATCCATATCCGGGATATCACCACGGATGCCCAATTGATCAACGGATACCAGGACGGCTGTCTGGATGTCACCGCACAGATTGCCAACTCCACCCGGTTTGACTGCGTGGAGAACCTCTATGTCCGATGGTCCCTGCGGGACCGTTCCAACGTGCTGGAAACTTCAGACAGCCGCTGTGTCACACTGGATGCCCACCGCAGCACGGATCTGTCCTGCCGCTTCCGCGTGAGCAATGTCAAACCCTGGAGCGCTGAATCCCCCTACCTGTATACCCTGTTCGTATCTCTGTACCAAAAGTCCGAACTTATGGAAATCCAGGTGGTACAGATCGGTTTCCGCACTGTGGAAAACCAGAACGGCGTACTTCTGGTCAACGGTGTTCCTGTCAAACTGAAGGGCGTAAACCGGCATGAATTCCATCCCGACAGCGGATATGCGGTTTCCATGGAAGACATGGTTCGGGATCTGTTCCAGATGAAACGGCATAATATCAATACCGTCCGGACCAGTCACTATACGGACGACCGGCGCTGGCTCGACCTGTGTGACCGCTACGGCCTTTACGTCATCGATGAAACCGACCTGGAAACCCACGGGGACCAGGGTACCGGGTTTGCCCTTTCTTCGGACCCGGATTGGACCGCTGCCTATGTGGACCGCGCCGAACGTATGGTCCGCCGTGACCGAAACCATCCCAGTATCCTTTTCTGGTCACTCGGCAACGAATCCGGATACGGTTCCAACCATGACCAGATGGCCAGGATGGTCCGCTCCCTGGACAGCACCCGCCTCCTGCATTATGAACAGGCCCGGGAAGCAGCCGTTGTGGATGTGCCTTCCTGTATGTATCCTACCGTAGAAAGGCTGGAGATGCAGGGCAAACGCACAGATGACCCCCGTCCCTTCTTCATGTGCGAATATGCCCATGCGATGGGCAACGGTCCCGGCAACCTGAAGGAATACTGGGAAACCATTTACCGGTATCCCCGTCTGTGCGGCGGCTGTGTCTGGGAATGGGCCGACCATGGAATCCGGACCGAAACCGGGTTTGCCTATGGCGGTGATTTCCTGGATCTCCCGAACGACGGGAACTTCTGCATCGATGGGCTGAACGACCCGGACCGGAATCCGCATACAGGTCTTCTGGAATTGAAGAAGGCCCTGGAACCCGTTTCCGCTGTCCTGGAAAATCCCGCGGAAGGCCTGCTGCAGCTGACCAACCGATACGACTTCCTGTATCTGGATAAGGTTGCAGACGGCAACTATACCGTTCTGCACGACGGGCGTGTATATGCCAGCGGCAGTTTTTCCCTGCCCGCCGGGTTTGCCCCGCACACCACACGCGCCGTGGAATTGCCCTACCGTATCCCGGGCCATGGGGAAAATATCCTGGAAATCCGCCTGACCACCAGTCAGGATTTTCCCTGGGCGGATCACGGGTTTGAACTTGCCGTAATGCAGTTCCCGATCTCCCGGGAAGAAAAAAAGCCGTCACTTCCGGACAATCCCGGCATATCGTTCCGTACAAAAACTGCGGGCCGGCTCCTGCGGCTGGATGCAGGGGATTTCTCCTGTGCATTTGATCTGGCCGGCGGTGAACTTGTCTCCTATACTGCCAACAATACCGAACTGCTTTCCGATTCCCTGCGGTTCTGCGGTTACCGCGCCCCGACAGACAACGACGGGCGGCGCAATGTCAGCGGCATTGTCGTGCAGTGGAAGGAAGCCGGTCTGGACAAACTGCAGCGCCGTGTCGAGTCCGTTGCATGGGAATCCGTCAGTCCCTATTGTGTAAAAGTCTGTACCCGGGCTGTGTACGGGGCCTATTCCGTGCCCCCGGTTCTCCGGGTCGGGATCGACTATACCGTTTATGCCAACGGGGTCATCCGTGTGGATACCTCCTATGCCCCTCTGCGGAAACTGCCATACCTGCCCAGGCTCGGCCTGTACTTTGCCATGCCCGGGAATTATGACCGGTGTTCCTGGTACGGACGGGGTCCGCACGAAAGCTACCCTGACAAAAAGGACAGCGCCCCGATCCGCATTTACCAGGGAACGGTCGCCGGACAGGATGAATATTATATCAAGCCGCAGGAGAACGGTGCGAAAGCGGATTGCCGATGGGCTGCCGTAACCGATCACAGCGGATGCGGCCTGCTTCTGCGTATGACGGATGCCCCCTTCTCCTTCAGTGTCCATGATTATAAAGACGAAGACCTGATTGCGGCTTCCCACCACGAAGAAATCCGCAGGCGCAGCGAAAGCTGGATCCATATCGATTACCGGATGGGCGGGTTGGGTTCCAACAGCTGCGGTCCCGAACCTTTGGAAAAATACCGTCTGTACCTGGAAAAGGAAGAACATTTTTCCTTCCTGCTGGAACCCTGTCAGCCGGAAGTCCGTTCATTCCTGCGCAGATAACCGGTTTTTCCCGTAAAATTACCGCCGCCGGAACCGGGATTCCCTTCCGGCGGTCTTTTTTCCCCCGCTGGACCGTATCCGCCCGTTTGACCGTACCGGGCATTTGGGGTAAACTTGTAGAGAACAGGAGGGATGTCAATGTGGCAAGATGCCTTTGCACAGGCCGGATTCCGGGGTTCCCTGTCCAGGGATGCCGTGCTTGCCGATTACACAACCTTTAAAATCGGAGGCAAAGCCGACCTTCTTCTGGAGGCCGGAGATGAAAACGATCTGGTCCTCGCCCGCTCCCTCTGTGCCAAAGAAGGAATTCCCCTCACGCTCATCGGCCGCGGTTCCAACCTCCTGATCCGGGACGGCGGGATCCGCGGGCTCGTCGTCGTTGTTGCCAAAGGCATGCAGGCCATCCGCAGGGAAGGAAACCGACTGGTCTGCGAAGCCGGCGCATCCCTGGGCGCTGTTTCCCATGCGGCCCTGGAGTATGCCCTGCAGGGACTTGCTTTTGCCAGCGGGATCCCCGGCAGTCTCGGGGGTGCCGTTGTGATGAATGCCGGCGCTTACGGCGGGGAAATGAAGGATGTCGTGGAATCGGTCCGCCTGATCACGGAAAACGGGGAAATCATACAGGTTGGGAAACCTGATCTTGCATTCGCTTACCGGGACAGCGCACTGCAGTCCGGGGATCTCCGGGGCAGTATCGTTACCGGGGCAACACTCCTCCTCTCCCCCGGAGACCGGGAAGAGATCCGAAGCGAGATCGAAGATCTGACACGGCGGCGCCGTGAAAAACAGCCTCTGACCTATCCCAGTGCCGGAAGCGCCTTCAAACGTCCGGCTGTCGGATATGCCGCGGAAATGATCGAAAAAGCAGGCTGCAAAGGCCTGTCCGTGGGGGACGCCCAGGTCAGCACACTGCATGCCGGTTTCATTATCAATACCGGCCGCGCAACCGCAAAAGATACTATTGAACTGTTCCGTCTGGTGCAGAAGCGGGTATATGACATGTTCGGTGTTCAGCTGGAATGGGAAGTCCGACTGCTCGGGGAAGACGAACCTGCCTGATTTCTTTCCTGCCGTCAAATATCTGGATGGAGAATAAAAGATGGATTGCATCATTGTAACCGGAATGTCCGGTGCCGGAAAAACACAGGCGCTGCATGCCCTGGAAGATCTGGGCGTATATTGTGTGGACAACCTGCCGCCAAGCCTCATTCCGAACCTGATCGACCTTTTGAAACAGGGAAAAAGCATTGACAGGGTCGCCATCGGTGCGGATATCCGCTCCAGGGCGATGTTCGCCGACCTGGAAGCAACCCTGAATTTCCTGGACACGCAGGATATCCATGTGGAGATCCTGTTCCTGGAGGCATCCGGGGAAGAACTCGTCCGCCGTTATCAGGAAACACGCCGTTCCCATCCCATGGGGGCGGATAAACGGCTTCCGGATTCCATCGCCCAGGAAAAAGAAATGCTCTCCCCCCTGCGTCTCCGGGCAACAGAGATCATTGATACCACCCAGCTGCGTTCCACCCAGCTGATCGCCCTGCTGACACGTCTGTACGGGGAAAACGATACCCCGCAGGAAGATATCATGGTCCATGTCGTATCGTTCGGATTCAAACAGGGCATCCTGCAGGAAGCCGATATGATTCTGGATGTGCGTTTCCTGCAGAACCCCTTTTATGTCCCTTCCCTCCGCCTGCTGACCGGGCGGGACCAGGCTGTGAAAGATTACATTTTTTCATTCCCGGAATCACAGATTTTCGTCGATAAAACCATTTCCCTTCTGACCTTCCTCCTTCCGGAATACAGCAAGGAAGGAAAACGTCAGTTTATCCTGGGGGTCGGCTGCACCGGTGGACAGCACCGTTCCATCACCCTGGCCATTTCCCTGGGGGAAGAACTCGAGAAAGCCGGCTACCACGTTCGGGTCAGCCACCGGGATCACTGATTCCGGGCCTTTGGACACGGAAAGGAATTCCCATGTCGTTTGCCTATGATACCAAAGCGGAACTGTGCAGCATTCCTGTAGAAGAGGATTGCTGCCGGAAAAGCCTGCTGTCCGCGCTTTTGCATGTCGGCGGATCCCTCACACTGTCCCATGCGGGTATGGGACTGACAGTAACCACCGAACATCCGGCTGCCGCACGTCTTACTTTCCGCCTGCTGCGCGAATGCTGCCAAAGCCGCGCACAGATCCGCACCTACCGCGTTGAACGCCTCAACAAAGGACACACCTACGAGCTCCTCCTCCCTCCGGGTGAGGAAACCCGCAGGGTCATGCTCTTTACAGGCCTGATGGAAAAAACGGAAGACGGAACTTTCCGTCTGCGGGATGCTGTCCCCGAGTTCGTCACGGAAAAAGAATGCTGCATGCGTTCCTATGCCCGCGGTGCCTTCCTGATGGGCGGAACCGTTTCGGATCCGGAAAAAAGCTATCATCTGGAAATCGGTGTTTCGGACGAGGCATACTGTGAAAGTCTCCGGCGGCTCCTGGCGGCCCTCTCCCTGCCCAGCGGCTATACGCTGCGCAAAGGCCGTCCGCTCCTGTATATGAAGGGAAGCGACAGTATTGTGGATTTCCTTCTTTTTATCGGGGCTACCAGCGCTTTTCTGAAGCTGGAAAACGTACGCGTCAATAAATCCGTACGCAACAACGTCAACCGCACCATGAACTGCGAGAATTACAATATCAACAAGATGATGGATGCCGCGCAGAGGCAGCGGGAAGACATTCTGTATCTGGAACGGTCCGGACAGTTCCCGAAACTCAGCCGTGTCCTGCGGGAAACGGCCGAGCTTCGAATGGAGTACCCGGAAGCTTCCCTTGAGCAGCTCGCGGAAGCCCATGTCCCGCCCATTACCAAATCTGCCGCGAACAACCGGCTGCGTAAAATCTCTTCCCTGGCCAGGGATCTGCGTTCCCGCCTGGAAATAGCGGAGATTGCTCCGGATCAGACCATACAGGCCCGGTCCTGACTTTTATTCCGTTTTTCCTTCCCATATTCCATACAGGACGGTTTCCCCTTCCCCAGGTATTCCGGTCCTTCTGTTTATCCATCAAAGCGAAGGGTTTTCTTTTTTCGCAGACGTCGATCCCGCATACTGTCCGGACATGCGGAACACCTGCACATCTTCCCGTCTCGTGGCGGATATCCTGAAAAACACAGAACAATCTAAGGAGGGCTCAGTTTTGAAACCCATAACAGAACTCTATCAGTTTGAGAATCCCGCGGAAAAACCATTGGACAATTTCCCTGTGAACGGCGGATTCACGGGAATCCTGCGGACAATCGGCGTTGTGGGAGACAGTCTTTCCTCCGGGGAATTCGAATCTCTGGATGCGGAAGGACATAAGGGATACCACGATTATTTCGATTACTCCTGGGGGCAGTATATTGCCCGTGACTGCGGCTGCAAAGTATTTAATTTTTCGCGCGGCGGGATGACCGCCAGGGTATACATGGAAAGTTTCGCCCAGGAAAACGGGTTCTGGGATAACGACAAGGTGTGTCAGGCATACATTCTTGCGCTGGGTGTGAATGACCTGGTGGGGCAGCATCAGGAACTGGGAAGTATCGAAGATCTGGACCTCACTTGCTGGAAGAATAACCGGAAAACGTTTGCAGGCTATTATGGGGCCATTATCCAGCGTCTCCTGGAAAAACAGCCCAAGGCGCGTTTCTTCCTGGTTACCATGCCGAGGAAATCCGATGGGCGTACGGCGCCCGGCCATACGGAACTTCTTTATCAGATGGCAAAGACATTTCCTTACACCTATGTCATTGATCTGGAACAGTATGCCCCGGTCTATGACGACTATTTCCGGGAGAAGTTTTACCTGGGCGGCCACCTGAATGCAGCCGGCTATATCTTTACCGCCCGGATGATGGAGTCCTATATCGATTACATCATCCGCCACAACATGGAAGATTTTTGCCAGATTGGCTTTGTGGGGACTGAGTTTCACAATGTCAGCCGGAAGTGGTAAGTCCGGGTTCCGGTACATCCGGTTCGGCTTGCCGGGTGATACGGCTTCCGGAACCCTTTCCGCACA
>JAFPSR010000026.1 GCA_017413675.1 Clostridia bacterium
AAAGATAAATCGCAGTTCCTCCCGGTTCAGTTCGCGGATCGATGTTTCCCCTCCGGAGATAGCCCGGGCAATCAGATCCCGTTTTTCCTCCTTAAGGGCCATTACCCTCTCCTCCACACTGTTCCGGGTTACCAAACGAATCACTTCCACCGGGCGCGTCTGTCCGATCCGGTGTGCCCGGTCCGAAGCCTGATCCTCCACGGCAGGATTCCACCACGGATCATACTGGATGACTACGTCTGCATTGGTCAGATTCAGCCCGAATCCCCCTGCCCGCAGCGAAATCAGAAAAACATCGGCTTCACAGGCATTGAAGGCATTGACCAGACGGACACGTTCCCTGGCCGAAGTATCCCCATCCATGTACAGGAAGGAGATCCCCATGGCGCGCAGATGGCGGCGCAGAATATCCAGCATCTGTGTAAACTGGGAGAACAGAAGCACAAAATGCCCGCCTTCCACAGCTTCGGCAACCAGCTCCAGACAAGCCTGGAGTTTCCCGGAAGATCCTTCATACTGATCCAGGTACAGACCGGGGTGGCAGCAAAGCTGGCGAAGCCTTGTAATTGCCGCCAGTGTACGCATCATGCCGCGTCCCCGTTCCGACTGATTATCCATATGCCGGATCTGCCGGAGCAGAAGGTTGTGGGTATGCGCATAGGCCTGATACTGTTCCGGCGTCATATCGACCAGTACATCATGCTCTATCTTGGGCGGCAGATCCCTGAGCACATCACTCTTGACCCTTCGCAGCAGGAACGGTGCCGTCCGGCGCCGCAGGGCAGCCAATTCCCTGTCCTGCGCCTCTGTAGACGTCTGGAACCGATTGGCAAATTCCCGGGCATCCCCCAGGAATCCCGGGAGAACATAATCAAAAACTGCCCACAATTCCCCCAAATGGTTCTCCACCGGTGTCCCCGTCAAAGCGAAACGGGATTCCCCGGAAAGTCTCCGCGCTGCCCGGAAAGACTGCGAGGAAGCATTTTTGATATGCTGCGCCTCATCCAGAATACAAATCCGGAACGGGATCTTTTCCAGCGTATCGATATCCCTGCGCATCTGTGCATACGAAGTCAGGATCAGGTCATACCGGCTGTACTCGGAAAGCTGTGACAGCCGCTGCTGTGCGTTCCCCTGACAGATCAGTACCCGCAGGTTGGGTGTAAACCGTTCCGCTTCCGCCAACCAGTTATACAGAAGGGATGTCGGTACCACACACAGGGAAACCCCACCTTCCGCTTCCTGAACTTTCCGGAGCAGGGCAAGTACTTCCACTGTCTTCCCGAGTCCCATCTCATCCGCCAGTATACCGCCCATTTTCAGTTCAGCCAGTGTATACAGCCAGCGGAATCCCTCTTCCTGGTAGGTGCGCATTCCCTGCAGGGGTGCCGGAAGTTCTTCCGGCACCCCGGTCAGTTTCTCATACAGACGGCGGACTTCCTCTTCCCGTTCCACCGGAAGTCCCTCCAGGAGGCTCATCAATGCCGGTGCCTGGTAGGAAGCAAACCGCAATACATTTCCGGTTTCCCCCAACGCATCCTGTGCCAGCAGGGATATTTTTTCCCACCCATCATCTTCAAGTGTCAGATAAGATCCGTCCCTGAGCCGTACATAACGGCGCTTTTCCCGGACAGCCTGCATAAAGGATGCAATCTCCTCTTCGGGAAGTTCTCCTGTCTGCAGTGTCAGTTCCAGGAAATTCTTCCCGCGGTTGAAGCGAACAGACCCGGAAAGATGCATCCGTCTGGGGCGCATCTGCACCAGCTCATCCGAAAGGTAGACTTCCGCACAGGTTCGGAGCTGTTCCACTCCTTTCGTCAGGAATTCGTAGATATCCCCGTCCTCCTGCAGATGTGCATATCCCGGACGTACATGAAATCCATACTGGGAAAGGAGGGAAAGAATCCCATGTTCTGCAGCACTGTCACGCAGAAGAAGCAGTCTTTCTGCCGTATCCTCTTTGGGGGAAAACGGATCAATACTGCGTTCCGCATAGCAGAATTCCAGGCGGCAGGTCAGATCGTCCTGTTCCCGATCCAGATAAGCCCTTGCCGTAAGGATTTCAGACACCAACAGCTGGTTAATGTCTTCCTGAACCTGTACGGAAGCACAGGCCTGCAGACGGGGCAGAATTTCACTTAAAAACCGTTCCCCGTTGCGGAACCCTAAATGGTATTCGGATTCCGGATCCATCAAAAACGGGTAAAGCATCTCCCGTTCCTGTTCATAGAGCCGGTACAGTTTTCTCTGAACCAGTACATAGGCACAATCCGGGGAGAATGCCTGCATGCCTTCCTTCCGGCAGTACAGATGCAGCCCATCCCTGTCCAGGTTCAGCTGGAAAGAAATCGGAAGCTTCTCCCGAACCACCGATGTAACTTCCGTAAGTTCATTCCGGCTGCGGATCAGGAAGGGATGTTCCCCCAGTACATCCAATATACGGGTAACAGCCATGAGCGGGATGCTGATATACTTCCTCTTCTGCGGTACATTGGTCACAGAATACAAATGCGTGTATTCCGACAACAGACGCAGGAAAGCTTCCTCCTGTACCTGAAAGCTCTGTGTCTGCCCGTCCAGAGTGAAATCCTTGCCCATCCGCAGGGGTTTCCCTTCAAAATATGCATTGATCATCTCCGGAATGTTCTGGACTACATACATTCGCTTCATTCCGGCTTTCAGAGCAACCTGCAGCAGGTGGTTTTCCCGATCGATTCCGAATATGATTACGAGATGTATCGGAATACCACGCAGCAGAGGCTGATCATAATAGGCCATCAGTTGGTCTTCTCTTTCCCTGCCAGGATTCTGCATGTTGTTTTTCCTCTCTTTTCCGGATTCCCAATACAAGGGTATCCTTATATTATTCTCCGCCCGGCTTGCAGTTTCCTTCCCTTTGCATAAAGGAAAAGCACATATTGGGAGATCACTTATCTCTGTTTTATGTGCTGACGAAGATAGAACAACGTTATAATAACCATGTTCACTCTTTATGCTATAATGAAAAAAGAATCGTGGGAATAAACATCCGGATCCCCACGGGGAAGGAGTATCCATGTCCGCTTCACGAAAAAAGGGACTGCCTGCCTCCGGCAGTTTTGCCCTCCCTCTTTTGCTTCTCGGAGCTGCCCTGTTTTATCTTTTATATCATGATCTGGCCGGCGGTACCCTGTTTGCGCATAACGGCTGGGACAGCTATACCTTACAGGCGGACGCATGGCTGCACGGGAGGATTGCCCTGGACCGGGACTATCCCTATCTGGAGCTGGCCATATATCAAGGACAGTATTATGTCTCTTTCCCCCCGTTCCCGGCCTTGCTTATGCTGCCTTTCGTCCTCGTTTTCGGTCTGGATACCCCCAACAACCTGATTCTGGCCTTCTGGATGGTTGCCGCCCTCCCTGCCCTGTATCTGTCTTTTCGAAAAATCGGCATTCGGGAAGCTGTTTCCGCCATTGCTTCCCTCCTCTTTCTCTACGGTTCCAACCTTCTTTGGATGTCTACATGTGCGGGAGTCTGGTTTATTGCCCAGGTCCTGAACTTTACCCTGCTCAGCTGGGCCCTGTATTTTTTCACGCTGCACCGTCATGCGCTCTGCACATCCTTTATCGCTTTGGCCGTCGGCTGCCGTCCCCTTTCCGTCCTGCTTCTTCTGCCCGTCTTTTTCCTGTTCCTGCGGGAAGACCGGCAAAAAGGACGCCGTCTGGGCGAAGCGCTTCTGTCCGAATGGCCCTGTATACTCTCCGCACTCCTGATCGGTCTTGCCTATATGTTCTACAATATTATCCGGTTCGGCAATCCCCTGGAATTCGGCCATAATTATCTTCCCGAATTCGTCCGCGCACCGGAGGGGCAGTTCTCCCTGGTATACCTGTGGCCGAACCTGAAGGAAGCCCTCTTCGGCTTCATCTCGCTGGAGCCGGACGCCAGTCTTCGTTTTTCGGAATTCGGCAGTATGGCATTCTATCTGGCCAATCCGGTTTTCCTGGCATTCGGGGCTCAGACCGTTTCCGACCTGGTCCGCCGCCGTTTCCAGCCGGTGCAGATCCTCTGCTGGGTATTCCTGATCCTGGAGTTATTGCTCCTCTGCTGTCACCGGACCCTTGGGGGATGGCAGTTCGGGTGCCGGTATACCTGCGACCTCGTCCCGTATGTTATCCTGTATTACCTCCTGAAAGACCGGAAACAATCCTTTACCGCCCTCTGGCTGTTCGGCTTCGCCGGCCTGATTTTCAACCTGTACGGGGCGCTGCACATGCTGGTCACCCAGTAGCAGGTCCGGACACATGCCCCTTTGTTAATTCCGTCTTAAAACGACCGCCTTTTCCCGGGCGGTTTTCTGATTTTTTCGGGATTTTCCTTCTATTGCCCGCCCCGGAAGAAAGAGTAAATTAACATTTCCACGGGGACTTCCCATTTCCTACATACAGAATTAACCGTTTCCAAACAAAGAAATTATACCGAATATGCATCAATATACCGGTTTCATTTTTCCCCCTGTTTGGCATTTCCTTCCATGCCGTTGGGTTTTTTGTTGTCTTTACGGGATTTTCCGTCTGTTTTCCTCATCCATTATGTCGATTTATAAACAGCCGGATGGAATCCAGGCGATAGTTTTGCATATTTATACATTTATTTTGCTGATTTTCCTGTCCTCCCGAAAACAAAGTTGACGAATTGCACTAAAACCGCTTGCATTCCTTTGTACTTTGTGCTATTTTCTTAATATCTAAATGCTAGGTTAGGTTATCTGCCTGCATATGTCTGTCAGATGAAAATTAATAGGAGGTGTATTCCATTATGTCTGCGACATCCACGCTGTCGCCCACCACTCAAAAAGTTTTGAGAAGGAAAAAGAACTGGGGCAATGGCGAGATCAAACGGCACATCGCGTTCCTGACGATGATGATTCCCGGTTTGGCCTTCCTGATCTGCTTCAGTTATCTTCCGATGCCCGGTATTCTCCTTGCTTTCAAGGACTATCACCTGGATAAACTGCCGGCTGATTTCTTCATTAAGAACCGCTTCATTTATTCGCTATTCGTATCCAATGAATGGGTCGGTATTGAGAATTTCCGGTTTATCTTCCTGAGCAGAGATATTTGGATCGCCGTCCGCAACACGGTCGGATACAACCTCATGTTCATGGTAGTTGGTCTGTTCTGCGCTGTCGGTCTTGCTCTGATGATCAACGAAATGGCGCAGCCCAAGATGGCAAAACTGTATCATACAATTTTGTTCCTGCCGCACTTCCTGTCCTGGGTTGTTGTTTCCTACCTGGTTTACGGTCTGGTTGCCGAACGTGGCATCATCACCCAGATGATCCAGGCAGCCGGCGGCCAGAAAATCGCGTTCTATACCGAACCGAAATACTGGCCTTATATCTTCCTGTTCTTCAATGTCTGGAAACATACCGGTAACTCTTCCATTATTTACCTGGCAACGCTGACCGGCTTCGATCAGGAACTCTACGAAGCCGCCGCTATCGACGGAGCCAACAAGTGGCAGCAGGTTACCAAAATCACGATCCCGCAGCTGGTCCCGATCATCGTTCTTCTGCAGATCCTGGCTATCGGCCGAATCTTCTCCGACGAATTCGATATGTTCTATGCTCTTCCGAACGGCGCCGGTGCTCTGCGTGACATTTACTACACCGTAAACGTTTACGTATACCAGTCCATGAGAAGCGGTATGAACATCGCCTATCCGACTGCAGCCGGTTTGATGCAGTCCATCGTCGGTTTGTTCATGATCGTTACGACCAACCTGATCGTTCGTCAGGTTGCTCCGGACATGGCGCTGTTCTAAGAAAGGAGGATTTGGATTATGTCAGCAACTACTGTTGAAAAGAAAAACATTAAGGCTTCAACCCGCTCTCTGAACCAGATTTCTCCGACTGCGAATGCGATCATGCACGTGATCCTGATCATTGCCTGTCTGCTCGTTATCCTGCCGTTGTTAATCGTTATCGCCGCTTCCTTCTCCGAAGAAAAGCAGATCGTTACCTACGGCTATTCGTTCCTGCCCCGCGGCTTCTCCCTGGAAGCTTACAAGCTGCTGTTCACCAAAGGTAAGGTTGTTTACTATGCTTACCGCAACACCATCGCCGCTACCGTCCTGGGTACCGTTTGCTGTATGGTTTCCGTCGGTTTGTATGCCTATCCCCTTTCCCGTCGTGACTTCCGCTTCCGCGGCGTGTTCATGTTCATCTCCTTCTTCACCATGCTGTTCCACGCTGGTATGGTTCCCTACTATGTAACGGCTACGCAGATCCTCGGCCTGAAGAACACCTTCTGGGCCCTGTTCCTGCCGATGTCCTTCAGTGCATACTGGGTTATCATCATGAGAACGTTCTACAGGACGAACGTTCCGGAAGAAGTTATCGAGTCTGCCCGTATCGACGGCGCCGGTGAATGGCGTACGCTGCTGCAGATCGTTGTCCCGCTGGCCGTTCCCGGCCTGGCCACCGTTGCCCTGTATGCAACGATCGGTATCTGGAACAACTTCTATCAGTGCCTGCTGCTCAACTCCGACGATAAGCTGACGAACCTGCAGTACATGATTTACCGTACACTGATGAACATTCGTTACCTCAAGGAAATGGCTGCTCAGCAGGGCATCGACTCCAACCAGATGATGGACTTGGCGAACCTGCCTTCTGAAACCTTCCGTATGGCTATGGCTCTGATCACGATCGGACCCATCGTCGCGGCCTATCCTTACTTCCAGCGCTTCTTCATGAAGGGCTTGACCATCGGTGCTGTTAAAGGCTAAGATCGGTCTTTATGGGTATGTACCTTGCATACACCTGAATCATGTGACAGACTGAGACGGTGCAGCCAATGCTGCACCGTCTTTTCATTCCCGGCAATAGTTGTCATTCTCAATTTTTTCATCCTTGTATATATTTTCATAACTTGATTCAGAACCTGCATCATGCTAAACTGGAAAGTAATGAAGTACCATATTTTTTTCTTTTCGGAAAGGATTAGAACATGGAATCTACTGCAAAAAAACAGCCGGTAATCCGTCTTCGCCCGTTCAGTGAAGTTTGGATCGGAACCGGGAACGGACTGCTGAAGAAGAATCTGAAACGCGGTCTGGATGCACTCGGCGGACTGAAGAAATTCATCAAGCCCGGACAGAGCGTCTTTATCAAACCGAACCTGACTGCCGCGCAGGAAGAAATCACCGGCGGCGTCACGGACCTGCGCATGTGCAGAGCCCTGATTGAGCTGATTCAGGAAGAAACCGAGCACGGTCACCTGATGGTCGGCGAAAACACCGGGCAGGGCGGCGTGATCGGCCGTTACTTCATCTCCCATGGCTGGGCCAAAATGTGCGAAGACATGGGCGTGGAACTGGTTGACTTCGAAAAGGACGAGTGGGGCGAATATCCCCTGCCCGACGCCATGTTCCTGGATGTTGTCCATCTGCCCAAGAAGGTTGTGGAAGCCGACGTGTATATTACCCTTCCCATCCTGAAGAACCATGACACGGTATGCATCACCGCTGCCATCAAGAACAGCTTCGGCCTGATTTCCATGATCGACCGCCGCGAAACCCACCGTGCCAATGCTATCGAGCAGTGCATCGTGGATATCGCCCGGATCCGCAAACCGGACCTGTGCATCGTGGACGGACGCATCGGCATGGAAGGCATCGCCGGCGGCTCCCATTTTGACCATCCGCGTTATGCCAACCGCATCATCATCGGCGCCGACCCGGTAGCCGTTGACGTGGTCTGCACGCATATCATGGAGCAGAACCCGCGTGTCCGTTATCTGCAGTGGGCAGAAGAATACGGCATCGGGAACGCCAACCTGGATTACATCAGCATCAAGGGCATGCCCCTGGAGGAAGCCAAGGTTCCCTTCATGACCCCCGCCGAAGAAATCGAGGAAACCACGGGCGGCAAAATCCATCTGTACGATCTGGATTCCTGCTCCCGCTGCCGCGCTGTCGCGCAGGGCACCCTGCATCGTTTCCGCTCTCCCGAGAGCGTATTGAACGAAGTGGATATCCTCTACGGCCCCGGTGACTGGAATATCGACGAAAAGGACCGCAGCAAAGCCTGCATCCTGGTCGGCGACTGCATCCAGGAGAAATACCGTTCCCTCGGCCGCTGGGTCCCCGGCTGCCCCATGAACGAAGCCGCTTACTTCAGCGCGCTGAATGACCTCAATGTCGTCTGCAACCGTTGTGAGTTGGCTGTCCGTGAGTGGATGGCTACCCATACGGAAGAGGAACTCGCTTTCCTGCGCATCCTGGCCTCCAACAAAACCGTTTTCCAGGGCAAGGACAACCATTCCGAAGCCACGGATTACGTGCTTACCGTCGGCGACTGCCAGATGATGTACGCACGTCACCATAAGTTCCGTAGCATGTCCGAATTCCGCGCCAAGGGCCTCGACATCAACATCGATGACCTGGTGGCCACCATCCCCGGACATGTCCCGACCATGGAAACCATCGAGGAAGCCTATCAGAAACTGAAGGCCCACCATGATGCCAACGCGAAATAATTCCTGACCTGTCTGTAAATCTCCCGGACATCCGCGGATGTCCGGGAGATTTTTGATGCCTTGACTGTCCCCTGCCCGCTTTGCTAGACTGGAAAAAAACAACGGGAGGCCTTGCCATGGACCAACGTGTATATTCCCTTCTGAAAACCTGGTGCGACCGGTACCTGTCCCTGCAGATCCGTGCGCCTTTCGACCGGGATTTTCGGGGGGCCGTCCTGTGCCCTGCCTGCGGGATCCTGCACGGCCGCTCCTCCGATATGGTCTATCCCCTCGTCTATCTCTGGACCGTGACCGGGGAAGATGCCTATCTGCAGGGCGCCGTGGATGCCGTGGACTGGGCCGAGCGAAAAATGATCATGCCGGCAACCGGGCTGTACCGGAATGATTTCGCTTCGGACTGGTGGGGGATCTCCGCCTTCGCCTACCTGGCCCTGGCCGATGCCCTCCGCGTGGGCATTTCCCGCCTTCCCGCCGCTGTGGCGGACCGGTGGAAAACCATCCTGCGCCGCCTGGCCGCGGGAATCTATACGGAATTTGCGGATCCTTCCTTCCGGCCCAATGTAAACTACCTGTTCGGGGGCGCTGCGGTCATGGCCAGGGCTTCGGTTCTGGAAAAGCGGGACGATTACCGCCTCCGGGCGCTGGAATGGGCGGAAAAAGCCCTGACTTACGAAACGGAAGACGGAATGATCTACGGAGAAGGCTACCATGCCGAGAAGCGGAAATCCCCGCGCGGTTTTGTCCCGGTGGACCTGGGATACAATGCGGAGGAATCCATCCCCCTGCTCTTTTCCGCAGCCAATGACCTGGACGATGCCCGCCTGCGCAAGGCTGCCGTCCGCATGACGGATGCGCTCCTTCCCTTTATCCTCCCGGACGGCGGGCTGGATAATTCCTGGGGCGCCCGCTCCGAAAAATGGACCTATTACGGGAGCCGCACCTCCGACGGGATCCAGGCTGCCCTCCTGCAGGAGCCGGACAATCCTGTCTGGCGGGAAGCCGCGGCGCGGAATTCTGCCCTCTATGAAGCCTATACACTGGACGGCCTGCTGGCCGGCGGCGCCATGCATGACGATGCAGGGGAACCCGTATGTATCCATCATACGTTCACGCATGCCAAAGTCCTGGCCCATATGTGTGAAAGCGGCCTTTCCTTCGCTTCCGGCCTGGCCCGCCTTCCCTCCGATGATTTTTCCGGCACGGCCGCCTATCCTTCCTGCGGCGTCTATCTGGCCGGCAGCGGGGACTTCCGCGCCAGCCTGTATGCCTCGGACTATACGGCGGATCCCCGGATCCAGCCGCTGGGCGGCAGCCTGACCCTGCTCTGGCACCGGAAAACCGGCCCGGTCCTTGCCGCGACCCCGAACGAGTACTTCCCGAAGGAACCGCAGAATATGCAGCTCCTCCGCTACGGGGAGTCCGTCCGCTGCATGACGCCCCGGATTGTCAGCGGCACGTACACTTCCGTTTATGACCCGCTGTTCTCCTTCCGCGCAAACCCGGATGCCCCGGAGTTTGCGGCCGAAGGATACCTGACCGGCCCGGACGGGGGGATCCTGTGCAAGGAAACGCAGGATTATGCCCGGTACCGGACAGCCTGGCGCTTTACGGAAGCGGAGGTCATCCTGACTGCCCGGCAGGATGCCGCATCGGGTACCCTTGTCCTGCCCGTCATCGCCGGAAGCCGGGACACCGTTGCGTGTGCCGGGAACCGCATCGTCATCACCCGCCCCGGCGGGACGGTGATCCTGACCTGTGACAGGCCCCTGTTCCTGCCCGACGGGAACGAACGGCGCTTCTTCAACCCGGTGGGCGGGTTCCAGCATGTCTTCGTCTGCGCAGACCTTCCCCGGGATACGGAAACGACGGTCCGGATCCGGGTGGAATAACGAGAAAACAGAAAAAATGCATAAAAACACCGGTGCGGCCCCCTTTACGGAGGGTGCACCGGTGTTCCTTTTGATTCCGTTTTCTCAGAACAGGTAGATGAGATACCCGATATACACGCAGAGCAGCAGGATCCCCTGGTAACGGAGGACCCGCTTCTGGAACAGGGTCGGGATCGTCAGGATCGCCATAACCCCCAAGGCTACCGGGATGTCGATAGCCAGTGAGGTGCCTACCATCGGGACCGGCTTGATCAGGGCGGACAGGCCGCAGACCAGCACAATGTTGAGGATGTTGGCTCCGATCACATTGCCTAGCCCCAGGGCTGCATGCCCCTTGACCAGGGAAGTAATCGTGGTGACCAGCTCCGGCAGGGATGTGCCCAGGGCAATCAGGGACAGGGAAATCACCTTTTCCGGGACATTCAGCTTCCGCGCAATCTCGCTTCCCTTATCCACCAGCAGGCGCGCCCCGACAAACAGAAGCGCCGCCCCGCCGATCAAAAGGAGGATATCCGCCCACAGGGGCATCTTCTTCCCTTCTCCTTCTCCGTTCGCCGTTTCCTCTTCCGTGCTTCCGCTGCGGACACTGAACCAGGAATACAGGCAGAAGAGCACTGCCAGGACCGCACCGGCCAAGCGCAGGATTTCCCCGGCAATCAGGCCGATCAGGAGCACAAACAGCAGGCTGGCAAAGAACCAGATACAGCTGTTGCGCATGTCCTTGATATTGACCTTCCCCGGACGGATCGTCTGGGACAGGCCCGCGATAAAAGCGGTATTGCAGATAATGGAACCCAGCGCGTTCCCCAGGGCCATTTCATTGTGCCCCAGCACCGAAGCCGTTGTACTGACCATAACCTCCGGGAGCGTCGTCCCGATGCTGACCAGCGTCATCCCAATGACCAGTTCGGAGATATGGGCCCTTTTCGCGATGCGGACGGCGGAATCCACAAAGAAATTGCTTCCCGCCACCAGCAGGACAAGGCCCAGGCCAAACAGGAAATAAATCAATTCAGAACCATCCTTTCCTTCGGACGGAAAACTCCCCTGCGGGTTTTTCCGCTGCCGGGTTTATTCCGCCGCAGCCCCGATGACCGCCTTGATGCGGCGCACGCCTGCGGAAGAGGATTCTTCCTTCTGGATCTTGAAGGAAACCAACTCCCCGGTATGGGTGGCATGGGGGCCGCCGCAGATTTCCTTGGAGAATTCGCCCATGGTATATACGGTTACGCGCTCCCCGTACTTGTTCTCGAACAGGCCGATCGCGCCCTGGGCTTTGGCCTCGTCCACGGTCATCTCTTCCACCGTGATCGGGACATCCGCCTGGATATAGGAGTTGACCAGGTCCTGGACCTGCGCGATCTCTTCCTTCGTCATCTTGCGGGAGAAGGAGAAGTCGAACCGCAGGCGCTCCTGGGTAATGTTGGAACCGCGCTGCGCGACTTCGTCCCCCAGGACCTTGCGCAGGGCAGCCTGCAGAAGGGGGGTGGCGCTGTGCAGGCGGGCAGTCTGTTCGTTGCGTTCCACCAGTCCGCCTTTGAATCGCTGTTCCGCACCGGCCTGGGAGGTCTTCTGGTGCTGTTTGAAATTCTCGTCAAACCCGGCACGGTCCACCGTCAGCCCGTGCTCGGCGGCAATTTCCTCCGTCATTTCAATCGGGAACCCGAAAGTATCGTACAGATGGAAGGCCGTCAGCCCGTCGATCTGCGTATGGCCTTCCTCCAGCCGGCGGATGGCCTTATCCATCTCCTTGAGCCCCTGGTTCAGCGTACGCTGGAAACGGGCTTCCTCCAGGTCCAGCTGCTCGAGGATATGCTGTTCGTTCTCGCCCAGTTCCGGATACACATCCCTGTACTGCGCCACGATGACGGAAGCAATCTTGCTGATGGATCCCTGGGGCATCCCGATGCGCAGGCCCATGCGGACCGCGCGGCGGATCAGGCGGCGCAGGACATAGCCGGCATCCACATTGGAGGGCAGGATCCCGGCGCGGTCGCCCAGGATAAACGTCGCGGTCCGGGTATGGTCCGCGATGATGCGGAAGGCACGGGTTTCCTCTTCGTTTTCCCCGTAGGTCTTCCCGGACAGTTCCCCGATCCTGGCGATAATATCCGCGAACAGGTCCGTTTCGTATACGCTTTCCTTGCCGTTGAGCACGCAGATGGTTCTCTCCAGGCCCATGCCGGTATCCACGTTCTGTTTGGCCAGCAGACCCGTGACCACATTGTTCTTCTTGGAGTACTGCATGAACACGTCATTCCAGATCTCCAGGTAATGGCCGCAGGAGCAGGCCGGGCTGCAGTCCGGGCCGCAGGGGCCGGTTTCGCCGGGCTGCCACCAGTTGTTCTCGGCAGGCAGGTAGAAGATCCGCTCTTCGGGGACCCCGCACGCGCGCCACAGGTCATGCGCCTCATGGTCGGCAGGAGCGTTCTCGTCACCGGCAAACACCGTAAAGGCCAGACGTTCCGGATCCAGCCCGAGATATTTTTCGGACGTCAGGAATTCCCAGCTCCAGGGAATCATTTCCTTTTTAAAGTAGTCGCCCAGGGACCAGTTCCCCAGCATTTCAAAGAAGGTCAGGTGGCTGGCGTCCCCGACTTCATCGATATCATTGGTACGGATACATTTCTGCACATCCGTCAGACGCGTTCCCGCCGGATGCGGGGCACCCATCAGGTACGGGATCAGCGGGTGCATGCCTGCCGTCGTGAACAGGACGGTAGGATCGTTCTCGGGAATGACAGAGGCGCTCGGGATAACGGCATGCCCGTGCTCTTCAAAAAAGCGCAGGAACATGGCGCGCAGTTCGGCTGCTTTCAGCTGTTTCATGGGAATCATTTCCTTTCCAGATTGGTTGGGTCCTCGGACCTACGAAAAAACAAGCCCTGCGTCTGTCCTAAGACGAGCGCAGGGGCTTCGCGGTACCACATAGGTTGACGGCATAGGCCGTCCTCTCAATTCCCCGGGTAACGGCGGGAACCCGTCCGCCTTCTTTCGGCGGAATGCTCCGGGGCGGCCGGACAAAACAGGTGCCGCCGGGCTCCCACTCTCCCCAGCTCGCTTGCGGACTGTTTCCTCCTGACCCCTTCTTCGCGGGATCGGTCTGCGCATGGCAGAATTCCTTCCTATTCAGTATAGCAAAAAGGACTGTCCCGTCAAGGGCAATGCTCCCCGCCCGGATTGTAAAACTATCGTAAAAACAGGGATTTCCGCCGCCGTGCCGGCGTCCGCAGGCTCGTAATCCCCTTCCCTCCTATGGTATCATAAAGCCGGAAAGGAAGGATCCTATGCGTGAAATCGATGTCCGTCTGGTGACGGAAAAAGTCCGTTCCCTCTTCCTGGATGCCGTCTGCAACCTGGGGGAGGATGTCTATACCCTGCTGCGGGAAGGGCTGGCCAAAGAGGAGAGCCCCTACGGGCAGGAAGTCCTCCGGCAGCTTATCCGCAATGCCGAGATTGCCCGGTCCCATCACAGCCCGATCTGCCAGGACACCGGCATGGCCGTCCTGTTTGCCGAGATCGGCCAGGATGTGCACTTCACAGGAGGGGACCTGAACGAAGCCATTGAGGAGGGCGTCCGCCAGGCCTATCATGACGGGTGTTTCCGTGCTTCCGTGCTGGATCCGCTTCTGCGGAAGAATACCGGGGACAACACGCCCGCCATCGTCCACTACAGCATCGTCCCGGGGGATTCCGTCCGCCTGACAGCGGCGCCCAAGGGGTTCGGGAGCGAGAACATGTCCGCCCTGAAATGCTTCGCCCCCGCTGTCGGGGAGGAAGGCGTCAAGGATTTCGTGGTGGAGACCGTCCGCCTGGCCGGGGCCAATCCCTGCCCGCCCGTGATCGTCGGCGTCGGAATCGGCGGGACAGCCGAAAAAGCCATGCTCCTGGCCAAACATTCCCTGACGCGGGATGCCGGGACGCATTCCGCGGATCCCCATCTGCGGGACATGGAGGTCGAACTGCTGGAAAGGATCAACCGCCTCGGCATCGGGCCCGGCGGCCTGGGCGGCCGCATTACCGCGCTTGCCGTCCATATCGAACAGTTCCCCACGCACATCGCTTCCCTGCCCGCGGCCGTCAACATGCAGTGCCATGCCGCCCGGCATAAGAGCTGTACCCTGTAGGGAGGAAACCGCCATGAAAAGAATTACACTGCCGCTGACCCGGGAAAGTGCCGCCTCCCTGCGTGCCGGGGATGCCGTCCTGCTTTCCGGCGTCCTGTATACCGGGCGGGATGCCGCCCATAAACGCCTGGTTGCCCTGCTGCAGGAGGGAAAAGAGCTTCCCTTCCCGCTGGAAGGATCCACCATCTACTATACCGGGCCCTGCCCGCCCATGCCCGGGGACGTGATCGGGGCCTGCGGTCCCACCACCTCCTACCGGATGGATGCCTATGCCCCAACCCTGCTGGACCGCGGCCAGCTCGGCATGATCGGCAAGGGGCAGCGCAATGACGCGGTCAAACAGGCCGTCCTGCGCAACGGGGCTGTCTATTTCGCCGCTACCGGCGGGGCCGGCGCCCTTCTGATGCAGAGCGTGAAAAGCTGCCGCGTGATTGCCTTCGAGGACCTGGGCACCGAAGCGGTCCATGAACTCGTTGTGGAAGATTTCCCCGTCATTGTTGCCCTGGATGCCGCCGGCGGCGACCAGTATGCCGACGGCAGGAAGGCTTACGAACGGCCATGACCGAAGAGAAACGGCAGCAGGCGCTGTACATCCTGCGGAAAAGAGGAGACCCTTTCCTGACCGCCCTGTACTTTGACCGCCCCGATCCCGCCATAGCCCCTGCCGCATCCGGATCCCCTGTCCCTGCCCGGAAAGCCGCAGCCCCGGAAAAGCTGCCCGGCGCTGTCCGGATCCCTGCCGGTGCCGCGGTTTACTACGGCTGCCTGCCGGGAACGGCATGCACGGAGGAACAGGCGGCCGGCTGGGCTGCCGCGTCCCCGCTGCGGGACGGGTTCCGGACCATCACGGCGGAAACCCTGCCTGCCTTCCGGAACCGGGGTGTCGCTTCCGCCTGCCTTTCCTGCCTTCTGCGTTCGGAAAGCGGCCCGTTTCTATACCTGGTCAGGAGGGACAACCTGCCCTCCCTGCGCCTGGCGTTCTCCTGCGGATTCCTGCCCGTCCCGGGCGCCGGAGGAGAAATCCCCGTTTCCCTTGCCAAGAACCCGAATATAGTGTAGAATACGCGTGTTCCCTGTCCCTCACCGGGAAGGGAGCCTTACCCAGTACAAAGGAGGGTCAGTCCCATGACCGAAGATCGTGATATTGTTGTGTTTACCGATGACCAGGGCAATGATTTTACCATGGAAGTCACCGATTATTTCTTCTATGAAGGCGAAGAGTACGCTGTGCTGGTGGATCCGGACGAACTGGACTGCTGCTGCGAATGCGAAGAATGCGAAGACGAGGAATGCGAATGCGAAGAGTGTGACTGCGAAGAATGCGGCCACGACCATACCGTCAACGCCGTCATCATGAAGATCGTCCAGCTCGATGACGGGATGGAAGAGTTCGTCCCCGTCGAGGACGAATCCCTGATGGAAAAGCTCATCGAAGTCGCCACCACCCGCATCGACATGGATGCGCTGCAGGACGAGGATGAGGTGGACGACGAGGAATAATCCCGTCTCCCTGCCCGAACCCGTACAGTCCCCGGTCTGCCCCCAAGGGAAACCGGGGGCTTTTCCAAACCGGAATGTTTTGCCGGCGTGTTTCCCGCATGCCGGAGGAAAGGAACCGACCATGAAAACCACGCCCGTACGCGGCACCAATGACTATCTGCCCCGCGAGGCCGCCCTGCGCGACCGGATGCAGGAAACCATCCTGAAAACCTACCGCAGCGCCGGCTTCCTGCGTGTCCAGACCCCGGCCATGGAGGATCTGGAGAACCTGTCCAAGAGTGACGGCGGGGATAACCTGAACCTGATGTTCAAAATCCTGAAACGGGGCGACAAACTGGACCGTGCCCTGGAAACCCTCCCGCCGGCGGATGCCTCCGCTGCCCGGGAAGACGCGCTGTGCGACATGGGGCTGCGGTACGACCTGACGCTGCCGCTCTGCCGGGTCTATGCCGGCAACCGGGAGAAGCTCCCGAACCCGTTCAAGGTCATCCAGATCGATAAGGCCTACCGCGCGGAACGTCCCCAGAAGGGCCGTCTGCGCGAGTTCGTCCAGTGTGATATCGATATCCTGGGCAGCGATTCCCCGCTGTGCGAGGTGGAACTCATCGATACCACGACCCGGGCCCTGCTGAACCTGGGCATGGAAGATTTCTCCGTACGCATCAACGACCGCCGTCTCCTTCGCACCTACCTGACCGCTGCCGGGTTTGCCCCCGACACGCTGGACAGTGTCTGCATCTCCTTTGACAAGCTGGACAAGATCGGGCCGGACGGCGTAAAGGAAGAGCTCTCCGAAAAAGGCTTCCCCGCCGAAGCCATCGAGAACCTTGTTTCCACCCTGGTCAACCCGCCCGCTTCCCCGCAGGAGCTCGCCGAACGGTTCCCGGACCCGGAAACCGCTTCCGCTATGGCCCCCGCCCTCGAATCCCTTACAACCATCCTGGATACGGTCGGGGTGCTGTCCGAAGGAAAGTTTGCCATCCGTTTCGACCTGAGCCTGGTCCGCGGACAGGGCTATTACACCGGCACGGTTTTTGAAGTGGAAAGCAACCGCTTCCGCGGCGCCATCGCCGGGGGCGGGCGCTATGACAACCTGGTCGGCAAGTTCATCGGGGCCAAAGTCCCGGCTGTCGGGTTCTCCATCGGGTTTGAACGGATCTTTTCCATCCTCCTGGAGAGCGGCGCGGACTTTACGGACCGTCCCCGCGCTGCCGTCCTGTACCGGGATGAGGATTTCATCCCCGCCATGCAGTGGGCGCGGGAACTGCGGGAAACCCGGGATGTCTCCCTGTTCCGCATGCCCAAGAAACTGGGATCTTTCCTGTCCCGCCTGACCGAGCAGGGATATTCCTCCTTCGCCGTTTTCGGACGGGATGAAGAACTCCGTCCCATGCAGTAGATTTCCGCCGGAAGGAAGCGCTGGCTCCTTCCGGCTTTCCATACCCGTCACAAATTCCCCGTTTCCCTCGTATACAGCAAGGAGGCATCCGTATGTTCGGCTATATCCGTCCCTATGAGGGTGAACTGAAAGGCTGGGAAATCCGCGCCTACAAGGCCTCGTACTGCGGGGTCTGCCGTTCTCTGGGAAAGTGCGGCCCCCTCTGCCGCCTGATGCTCCGCTATGACCTGGCTTTCCTGGCCCTGGTGCGCGCCACGCAGAACGGGGTTTCCTTTACCCGCGGCCGCTGCCCGATCCACCCGTTCCGGAAACAGGACATGCTTTCCGGCGAGGACGCTTCGTATGCCGCCCGCCTGCATGTACTCCTGAGCCATGCCAAATGGCGGGATGACCTGCGGGACGGCGCGGTCCTGTCCGTTTTCCCCTGGCTTGTCTACCTCCCCGCCGCCCGGCGGGCACGGAAAAAACTGCCAGAGGAAGCGCAGGCCATCCGGACCATGCTGGAGGAACAGCGGGTCCTGGAACGGGAAAAATGCCGGGATGCCGACAAAAGCGCGGAACCGTTCGCCAAGCTCCTCTCCCTGCTGTTTTCCCGCGGGACCTGCGGGGAGGAGAAGGAGGAACTCTCCTACCTGGGCTACACCGTAGGCAAGTTCATCTCCTGGGCCGACGCCCTGGACGATTACCGGAAGGATCAAAAGAAAGGGCGCTACAACGTCTTTGTCCTCCTCTATCCGGATTTCGAGACCGCCAAAAAAGAAGTCTCCCCGCTTTTGTACGCCTGCGCGCAGGGTGCCCAGGCCGCTTTTGCCCTGCTGGATGAAAGCGTGTACTCCCATATTTCCGATAATATCCTCTCAGACGGGATGCTGTCCGTGATCGAATCCCTGGGACAGAAACGCCGGCGGGATGTCCCGCCGCTGCCCGGGGACCCGGCCGGTCCCTCCCGCTGAGGATCTCCCCGACCCGACATAAAGGAGCAGAACAGTGGATCCATACAAGATTTTAGGAGTCTCCCCCTCCGCCAGTGACGACGAGGTCAAGGACGCTTACCGCAAACTGGTCAAAAAATACCATCCTGACCGGTATGTCAACACCCCCCTGTATGAACAGGCGCAGGAAAAACTCAAGCAGGTCAATATGGCCTATGACGAAATCCAGAACATGCGCAAAAACGGCACCTCTTCCGCCTCCGGCAATCCTTTCCAGGGCTATGGTTCCTACGGCGGGTACGGCGGCTACAACCCCTACGGGTCTTCCTCTGCGGGCAGCGGCGGGGACCCGGACGTCAGGCAGCGCTACCGGGATATCCGCCAGATGCTCTCCATGGGCCTGGTCCGGCAGGCGCACGAAGCCCTGTCCCGCATGCAGGACCGCAGTGCCGAATGGTACTACCTGATGAGCATTATCGCGATGCGCACCGGCCAGTATGCCCAGGCCCAGAGCTACGCTTCCGAAGCGGCCCGCCTGGACCCGACGAATACGGAATATGCCGCCGCGGCGCAGAACATGTCCTCCACGTTCCGGGACGCGCAGACCGTATTCCGGACCGGCCAGGCTCCCCTGTGGCCGTGCCTCATGCCCCTGTGCTTCTGCATGCCGTTCCCCTGCTGCTGACACGACAAAACCCGCGGAAGAAACCTGTGTTTCTCCCGCGGGTTCAGTTTTTTACCGGTTTCAGGGGTTCATGGCCTCTTGCAGGACCCTGCGGTTGTTCTCCATGATGGCAAGATATCCGGCCCCGTCCCGGATGGCAGCCGCATCCACGGACTGCATCGAATCCATCGTCAGGATCTTCAGGTCCGGGTTGTGCACGCTCTGGGCTACCGTCCGGGCGATCCCGCCGTCGGATCCTTCAATGGTCAGGATGGCCGGAAGGCCGAGTTCGTCCGTTTTCGCCGCCAGGAAGGCGACGGTTTTAAAGCTGGCCTCGGTTTCCGCGCTGCATCCTGGGAAAGCTGCATAACAGGGAATCCCGTAGTCTTCCGCCAGGTACCGGAACGGGAAACGGTCCGCGAACAGCAGGACCGGCTTTTCGGCTTCCCGTACCGTTTTTTCGTAGGCTGCATCCAGTTCCCGCAGCTTTTCGAGGTAAGCCTCTTTGTTCTTTTCATAAACAGCGGCATGCGCGGGGTCCAGTTCGGCTGCCGCTTTGGCGATCCCGGATACCAGGACCGCGGCGTTGCGCAGGGAAAGCCAGACGTGCTCGTCCGGTTCCCCTTCCCCTTCTTCCTCTTCCTCCTGCATGCCTTCCATCCATTCCTCTTCCCGTACCGCGTCCCCCAGCAGATCCAGGAAGCAGAGGACCTTCCTCTCCGGGTTCGCGTTCTCGGCAAGGACATCGTCCATCCAGGCGGAGGACGGCCCCCCGGTATACAGAAGGAGGCTGCAGGAAGAGATCTTCAGGATATCCTGCACGCTCGGCTGGTAACTGTGCAGGTCCACCCCCTTGTCCAGGAGCAGGGTCACGCGGAACGCGTCCCCTTCCTCCCCCAGGATATTCCGCACCCAGTCATATTCCGGGAAACCGAGGCATACGATTTCCCGGCCCGCGTCCTTTCTTGTTAACCCCGTCCCACAGGCCGCGAGCGGCAGAAGCAGGCAAAGGGCACAGGCCAGGGCCAGGATCCGCCATATCATTGCCTTACCGCGCATCCGGCTTCCCTCCCCGGGCACAGTCCTCGCACAGCCCGTAGAAAACCGAGCGCATGGGGTTCAGGGTAAAGCGGTGGGTTTCATACAGGTGCTTTTCCACCCCTTCCAGTTCCTCGCAGTGCAGATGGATCAGTTTCCCGCATTTTTCACACTTGCAGTGGAAACAGTTCTCCGTATCCGCATGGCTTTCCTTCCCCACATAGGCAAAACAGGCGGGACTGCCCGCATCAATCAGGTATTTGGTGACGATACCCTCGTCAACCAGGCTTTCCAGCTGGCGGTAAACCGTCGCCAGGCCGATCGATTTTCCCTGCGAGCGGAACCAGGCTGCGGCATCCGCCGCCGTGAAGTGTTCCCCCGGGAAATTCTGCAGGCAGGCAATCAGTTCTTCCCGCTGCCGGGTCTTATATTTTGACTGCGTACGCATGGGTTCCTCCGTACAATTTGAGAATCGTTCTCAATTATATGCATTTTCCCCTGTCCTGTCAAGGGCGCAACGCAATAGTAACATACGCCGGCTTGCGAAACAAAAGGGGAGCATGTTATAATGATGCAATCTGAAAAGAAGGCTTTTTTCCGCCGGATACCGGCAAAAAAGCAGACGGAGGCAACCATGGAAAACGAAATCACGGCGACCAACTTTATCGAGGAGTTCGTCCTGGAGGATGTCCGCAGCGGGAAAAATAAAGGGAGGGTCCAGACCCGTTTCCCGCCCGAACCGAACGGCTACCTGCACATCGGACATATCAAGGCTGCCTATGTGGATTTCACCGTCGCGAAGAAATTCGGGGGCAAGTGCTATCTGCGTTTTGACGACACCAACCCCGTCAAGGAAGATACCGAGTATGTGGACGGCATCCTGTCCGACCTTAGGTGGATGGGCTTCGACTATGCCGGCGTCAACTACTGCTCCGATTATTTTGAGAAAACCTGGGAATTTGCCCTGCGCCTGATCCGCGAAGGCAAAGCCTATGTGGACGATTTAAGCCAGGAGGAGATGCGCGCCTACCGCGGCACCCTGACGACCCCCGGCAAAAACAGCCCGTACCGGGACCGCTCCCCGGAGGAGAACGAGGATTTGTTCCTGCGCATGACCAAGGGGGAATTCCCCGCCGGCAGTCATACGCTGCGCGCGAAGATCGATATGGCGTCCCCCAACCTGAACATGCGCGACCCAGTCATGTACCGCATCATGTATGTGCATCACCACCGTACCGGGGACAAATGGTGCGTTTACCCCATGTACGATTTCTCCCATCCCATCGGGGACGCGCTGGAAGGCACCACCCATTCCCTGTGCTCCCTGGAGTACGAAGCGCACCGGCCCCTGTACAACTGGGCCGTGGAGAGCGTCGGCTTTGAAGAGCCCCCGCGTCAGATCGAGTTTGCCCGCCTCAATATCACCCATATGGTCATGTCCAAGCGCTATCTGCGCCGCCTGGTCGAGGAAAAATATGTCTCCGGCTGGGATGACCCGAGGATGCCCACCCTGGCCGGGCTGCGCCGCCGCGGGTATACCGCCGCGTCCATCCTGGACTTCATCAAGCGCGCCGGCATCGCCAAGGCGGATTCCGTCGTGGATATCGGCCTGCTGGAACACTGCATCCGTGAAGACCTGAACGAAACCGCGCCGCGGGCCATGGTTGTGCTGGACCCGGTTCCCATGACCATCACGAACTGGGAAAAAGGAAAAACCGAAATCCTGAAATGCGAGAACCATCCCGGCCATCCCGAAATGGGTGAAAGGGACCTGCCCTTCTCCGGGGAACTGTTCATCGAACGGGAAGATTTCATGATCGACCCGCCCAAAAAGTTCTTCCGGCTCTTCCCGGGCGGGGAAGTCCGTCTGAAATCCGCCTACATTATCCGCTGCACCGGGTACGATACCGATGAAGCAGGGAATGTTACCCATATCTACGCGGAAATGGATCCCTCCTCCCGCAGCGGCGAAGAAGGTGCCAACCGCAAGGTCAAGGGCACGCTGCACTGGGTAGACGCCGCCTCCGCCATGGATGCCGAAGTACGCAATTACGGCTACCTGATCAACGACGAAGGCAATGCCGGGGAAGAGGAAACGGAAGACGCCGAGGATACTCCCGTCAATGAATCCTTCCTGCGCAACTTCAACCATGATTCCCTGGAAACGGTAACCGGCTGCAAGGCCGAACGCGCCCTGGCTGCGACCAAAGCCGGCGATCACTACCAGTTCATCCGGCAGGGATACTACGTCACCGATCCGGACAGCACGCCGGAACACCTGGTTTTCAACCGCACGGTTACGCTCCGGGATTCCTGGGCGAAGGAACAGAACCGGAAATAACCCGGGCGTTATGCAGAAGGAGTCAAACCCATGACGAAAATATTCGAAGTCCTCATGCTGGTCTGCTTCGGCGTGTCCTGGCCGATCAACATCCTCAAATCCCTGAGAACCCGTTCCGCCAAAGGAAAGAGCCTGCTCTTCCTGTGCCTGATTTTCGCCGGCTACATTGCCGGGATTATCAACAACCTGATCAACGGGGCCAACTATGTCCTGGCCGTCTATATTCTGAACCTGATCATGGTCGGCATCGATATCATCCTGTATTTCCGCAATCTCGCGCTGGATAAAAAAGCCGCGCAGGCACAAGATTGAAAGGAGTCCCCATCATGACTGTTCGTACCCGTTTCGCACCCAGCCCGACCGGCTACATGCACCTGGGCAACCTGCGTTCCGGACTGTATACCTACCTGTTCGCCAAAAAGCACAACGGCACCTTCATCCTCCGGATCGAGGATACCGACCAGGGCCGCTTTGTGGAGGGCGCCACGCAGGTGATCTATGACACCCTGCGCGACTGCCATATGCAATGGGACGAAGGTCCCGATATCGGCGGCGATTACGGCCCCTATATCCAGAGCGAACGGAAGGACCTGTATCTTCCCTACGCACAGCAGCTGGTGGAAAAAGGCGCTGCCTACTACTGCTTCTGCACCCGGGAGGAGATCGAGGAGCGCCGGCAGGCTGCCGCCGAGCGCGGGGAAACCTTCAAGTATGACAAACACTGCCTGCACCTGACCAAGGAAGAGGTCCAGGCCCGCCTGGATGCCGGTGTCCCCTATGTCATCCGGCAGAATGTCCCCACCGAAGGCGAATCCGATTTCGATGACCTGGTTTTCGGCCATATCACCGCCGCCAACGATACCCTGGACGACATGGTCCTGATCAAGGCCGACGGCATGCCCACCTACAACTTCGCCAACGTGGTGGACGACCACCTGATGGGCATCACCCATGTCATGCGCGGGATGGAATACCTGTCCTCCACGCCGAAATACAACCTGCTCTACAAGGCGTTCGGCTGGGAAATCCCGAAATATATCCATCTGACCCCGGTCATGCGCGATAAGGAGCATAAACTCTCCAAGCGCGACGGCGATGCCTATTTCTCCGATTATGTCGACAAGGGCTACCTGAAGGAAGCGCTCGTCAACTACATCGCCCTGCTCGGCTGGAACCCCGGCGATGACCGGGAGTTCTTCACCATGCCGGAGCTCATTGAGGCCTTTGATGTCAGCGGGCTGTCCAAGTCCCCCGCCATCTTCGATATCGCCAAGCTGCGCTGGATGAATGCCGAATACATCCGCAGGATGGCCCCGGAGGAATTCGACCGGAACGCCGCCCCCTGGTATGAAAAGGCCGGGGTGGCCGGCATGGACCGCGGGATCCTGTGCAAGATCCTGCAGCCCCGTGTGGAGGTTTTCTCCGAGCTGCCCGATATGGTGGACTTCCTAACCGAGCTGCCGGAATTCACCAATGACCTGTACACCCACAAGAAGATGAAGACGAACCCGGAGATCGCCAGGGACGTCCTCACCGAGGTAATCCCCCTTCTTCGCGCGCTCCCCGAATGGACCGAGGAAGCCGTCCATGACCTGCTCATGGAGCATGCCGCGAAAACCGAACGCAAGAACGGCATGGTCATGTGGCCGGTCCGCATCGCGCTCAGCGGCAAGGCCGTAACCCCCGGCGGCGCGGTGGAGATCGCCGTGCTCCTCGGGCGCGAGGAAAGCCTGCGCCGGCTGGATGCCGCCCTTCTGAAACTGTAACGCATCAGGCGAACCTGCCCGGGTCCCGGGTTTCGGGTTCGCCTTTTCCTTTTTACGGAGGTCCCATGCAGATACCCCTTCCCGCCTTTGTTTCCTCCCTTTCCCGGAGGTTTGCTCCTACCGGGCAGCCCCTCTATGCCGTCGGGGGGATCGTGCGCAATACGCTGCTGTCCCTCCCGTTTTCGGATGTGGACCTGTGCGGGCCCCTGTCCGCCGAGGGGGTTGTCCGCCTTCTGGAAGGGGACAGGGAGTATGCCGCCTCCCTGCGCCCTACGGGCTTCGGGTCGGTGGAAATCCTGGAAAAAAAGTCCGGGATCGTGGCGGAATATACCGTGTTCCGCTCGGACAGCTACCGGGAAGGGCACCGGCCCCATACCGTCACCTTCACGGAGGACCTCTCCGTAGACGCCCGGCGGCGGGACTTTACCGTCAATGCCCTGTACGCCGACGCGTCGGACGGGACGGTCCTGGACCCGACCGGCGGCCTGGCCGACCTTGCCTCCCGCCGGCTCCGCGCCGTACGGGACGCGGACCTGGTCATGCGGGAAGACGGGCAGAGGATCCTGCGCATGGTGCGCTTTGCCGCCCAGCTCGGCTTTTCCGTATCCGCGGACCTGTACCGGGCTGCGAAGGCGCATCTTTCCAACCTGGAGGAACTCTCCGGGGAACGCCTCCGGGAGGAATTCGAACGGATCCTGCTCAGCGACGTACGGTATCCTGCCGTCCCGGACGGCGGAAAGCGCCTGTATGCCGCGCTTACGCAGCTTTCAGACCTGGGGGCGGACCGGATCCTCACCCCGCACCTTTCCTGGCAGGCAGACGCCCTGAAGGACAGCGCGCCGGATACAGCCCTGCGGCTCGCCCTGCTCCTGACCCCCCGGGGAAAGGATGCCGCCGGGGCCCTGGAAACGGACCTTTCCCGGCTGCGTTTCGACCGGCATACACTGCATCGCGCCCTTCTGTTTTCCCGGTGTCTTACGGACACCACCCCCCTTTCCCTGACCGCACTCGGCCGGGAGGATGCGGCCCTGCTGGCCCGTTCCGATCCCGCCGCTGCGCCTCTGTATGCCCGGCTTGCCGCTGCGGACGTCCCGTTTTCCCTTCGGGAACTGCGTCTCACGGGAGAGGACGTGATGCGCCTGGCTTCCGTTTCCGGGAAAGCCGTCGGGGAAATCCTGCACCGGGCCTTCCTGTACTGTCTTTCCCATCCCGGGGAAAACACGAACGAACGGCTGCGCAGCCTGTGCCAGAGCGGGTTTTTTTCCGAAAGAAACCCGAAAAATCAGCCGGAATAATTGTCTTTCCCTTCGAACAAGTCTATAATGGAAGTACGATCTTAAACCGGATTTCTTAACTACATAAGGAGGGAGTTTCTACCGTGGAAAAACTATTTAAGATCAAACAAAGCGGTTCGACCGTGCGTACCGAAATCCTCGCCGGTTTAACCACGTTCATGACAATGGCTTACATCATTGCCCTGAACCCCAACCTGCTGACCAACTTTGATGTTGGCTCTTCCCTGTGGAACGGCGTGTTCCTGGCCACCTGTATCGCTTCCTTCGTCGGTATGCTGGTTATGGCATTCTGCGCGAACAAGCCTTTCGCGATGGCTCCCGGCATGGGCCTGAACAGCTTCTTTGCCGTTGTTGCCGCCCAGATCGCCGCGATCGCCGAAGTCAGCTACCTGGAAGGCTTCCAGGCCGGCCTCGTAATCATCCTGATCGAAGGCATCATCTTCCTGATCCTCTCCGTTCTGAACATACGTGAAAAGATCGTGGAAGCCATCCCCCTGGGTGTCCGTATGGGTATTGCCCCGGCTATCGGCCTCATGCTGATGAATATCGGCCTCGGTTCCAACGTCGGCCTGTATTCCGAAACCAACGGTTTCACCACGCCCTTCTATGTCATGCGCGACTTCTTCGGTTCCCTGACCGCAGGTTCCGCCAAGGAAGCCCTCGGCTCCCAGTGGCCCACCATGATCCTGACGGTTGTGACCATGTTCATCGGACTCTTTATTATCATCATCCTGGCAAAGAAGAAGGTTAAAGCCAGCGTCCTGATCGGCATGCTGGTCGCTTCCGTTGTATACTGGGCCGGTTCCGCCATCTTCCTGAAAGTGAATCCGTTCGAGTCCCTGAAGACTGCGAGCTTCGTTCCTCCTTTCAAGGATATGATCGATACCACCCTGTTCAAGTTTGACTTCGCCACCTTCTTTAAGATCGGCTGGTTCACCGCCATCACCCTGATCCTGACCTTCTGCATCATCGACATGTTCGATACCATCGGCACCCTGGTCGGTACCGCTTCCCGTGCAGGCATGGTCGACAAGGAAGGCAAGATGCCCAACATGAAGGAAGCCCTGATTGCTGACGCTGTCGGTACCGTTGCCGGTTCCGTCACCGGAACTTCCACCGTTACCACCTTCATCGAATCCGCTTCCGGCGTTGAAGCCGGCGGCCGTACCGGTCTGACCGCCCTGACCACCGCGGTCATGTTCCTGGCCTGCATCTTCATCGCCCCGATCGCTGCGATTATCCCCGCGGCGGCAACTTCTTCCGCCCTGATCTATGTTGGTGTCCTGATGCTCATGGGCCTGAAGAACATCAACTTCGACGACCTGGACCAGATCGTCCCGGTTGCCCTGATGCTCATCGCAATGCCCATCTCCGGCTCCATCGGCCACGCCATCGGTATCGGCCTGATCGCCTATACCGTCATCAAGGTGTGCAGCGGCAAGTTCAAGGAAGTTTCTGTCCTGACTTACATTATCTCCCTGCTCTTCCTGGTGAAGTTCTTCCTGGCCGTATAAGATCGTATTTCGCGGCGCCTGCCTTCCGGCAGGCGCTGTTTTTTTGTCCCGGTTTTCTTGCCCGTTTCCTTTACAGCAGCCCGAAAAACATGATATGCTTATCTACGCAGCCGGACGCCGTACGGCAGGTGCCGCGGGGAGAGAAAAACCCCGGCACCGAGGGAAACGCCTGCGATTGGCGTACTAACCCAGTAACCGTGAAGCTGACGATCCTGCCAGGGCAGCCATGTGCTGCCGGTCACTGCAGCTGCCCGCCGGGCGCTGTGGGAAGACGGCCGGAGAGGATGAAGCCAAGCCGGGAGACCTGTTGGCTGCGGGAAAGCGCGACCTTGCAGCGCGCACTCTTTCCATGTGCCGCCCCTGGGATTGGGCGGCGGCAAAAGGCAGCCACGGCCTGTGCAGCGGAAAACTTTTTCTTTTTTCGCATGCCTGTACAGGCTTCTTTTGTGTGTGCCTGTTTTGCCGCCGTCCGTTGGACGGCTGTGCGAAGCGGGCTTTTGTTCCGCTCTTTTCCGCCGGGTTCCCCCCTTCCAAGGTCACCGGGATCCGCGGGGAAGCCTTTCCGCGGAAAAGCACCGGGAAAGGTCCGTCTTTGCGTCCATCCGCTGTCCGCGGATCGCTGCAAAGAAACGGAGGAATCCAAATGACAAAACTGTTCACCAAACTGACCGTAATTCTGCTGTGCCTGATGCTCCTTGCGGGCTGCGCGCAGCAGGCACCGGCCGCAACCGCGGAACCGACCCAGGCCCCTGCGACCCAGGAGCCGACGGCGGAACCCACCCAGGAACCTTCCCAGGAACCCGTCAAAGAGACTGTCACGGTGACCGACGGCCTCGGACGCAGTGTGGAAGTTCCCGCTGACTGTGCGCGCATCGTAGTCCTCTCTGCCGCCGAGGTGGAGATCGTCTGCGAATTAGGCGCGGAAAACCGGCTGGTAGGGCGAGGCACCTACTGCAATTATCCCGAATCTGTCGCCAGCATCCAGGCGGTGGGCTCCGGAAGCGAAACCAATCCGGAAGAAATCATCGCCCTGACCCCCGATCTGGTCATCATGAACACCATGGACCAGAGCAAGGATGTTGTGGACCTGCTGGAAAAGAGCGGGATCCCCTCCATTCTGACCACAGCGACCGATATTGAAGGAGTATATCACTCCATCGAAATCATCGGCAAAGCCCTCTCCCTGGATGACCAGGCTGCCAAGGTGGTCGAAGCCATGAAGGCCGACTTTGCCAAGGTTCCCAACCTGGGCGAGCTGTTCGGGGAAAACAAGACCATCTACTTTGAGATTTCGCCCCTGGAATGGGGTCTGTGGAGTGCCGGCGGCGGTACTTTCTATGAGCAGATCGCAGCAGCCATGGGCATGGAAAACCTGTTCAACGATCTGGACAGCTGGGCACAGGTGTCCGAAGAACAGGTCATCTCCCGGGATCCTGCCGTCATCGTTGCGCTGACCAGCAAGGAAGTCCTGGGGAAGGACCCCGTTGAGGAGATCTGTTCCCGTGAAGGCTGGAAGAACCTCTCTGCCGTCAAGAACGGACTGGTCGTCTACTACGACGCCGACGCGCTGTCCCGTCCCGGCCCCCGTCTCGGCAAAGCTGCCGCAGGCCTGGCCGAAATGATCCGTGAGATCGCGGACGCACTGGATAAAGCCGCCTAAATCATTGTTGTACCGGTCCGGGACCGGATCTGTACAGGTCCGGTCCCGGATCCCCCCTTTCGGGAAAGGAGTCCCCATGAAAACATCCCGGTCCCCTGTCCAAACCGGCGTGCGCTTTGCAAAACGCAGCGCCTTTTTGGCTGTGCTCCCGGTTTTCTGGCTTCTCTCCCTGTTCTTCTGCATCGTCCTGGGATCCGTCAGGATCCCGGCTGTCCGGATCCTGGAGATTTTTTCCTCCCTGCTGCACGGGACCCGGCATTCGGACGCCTATACTTCCATCCTGCTCTTCTCCCGCCTGCCGCGCGTCCTGTGCGCCGCCCTGGAAGGCGCCGCGCTGTCCCTGTGCGGCTGTGTCATGCAGGGCCTCCTGCGCAATGACCTGGCGGACGGATCCACCCTGGGGGTTTCCTCGGGCGCCAGTGTCGGCGCCGTGCTGGCCCTGATGCTCGGACTGCAGCTGCCCTTCTTTTCCATCGGCGCGCCGGCCGTCATGGCGATGCTCTTTGCCCTCCTCTCCCTCTGCCTTGTCCTTTTCTTTTCCTGGAAAACCGATCACGCCCTGAGCAGCCAGACCATTATTTTATTCGGACTGATTCTTTCCATGCTGGCTTCCAGCGTGATCAACCTGATGGTTTCCTTTGCCGGGGAACGGGTCCGTACCATCCTGTTCTGGACCATGGGGTCCTTCTCCGGCATGGGGTATGACGAGGCCCTCCTGCTGGCCGTTACCTTCTTCCCCATCGCGGGGATCCTCGCTTCCCTGGGCACGGAATACAACGCCCTGTCCCTGGGGGAGGAAACCGCTTTCCACATCGGGGTTTCCGTCCAGAAACTCAAATGGATCACCATGGTCGGGGTTTCCGTCCTGCTGGGCACCTGTGTGTCCGTGGCAGGATCCATCGGGTTCGTCGGGCTCGTCATCCCGCACATTACCCGCCTGCTGGTCGGGCCGGACCACCGCAGGCTCCTGCCCGCCTGCCTGTTTACCGGGTCCGCTTTCCTGTTATGGTGCGAGCTTCTGTCCCGTACGGTCCTCTCACCCCGGGAGCTGCCGGTCGGCGTCATGACCTCCCTGTTCGGTTCCGTAACCCTGCTGGTCCTGCTCCTTCGGAAGAAAAGGAGGGAAACCCGTGAAGAATCCTGAATCCCCCCTCCTGTCCGCGGAACATGTCACAGTCCGCGCAGGCAGCCATACCCTTTTGTCCGATATCTCCCTTACGGTCAACCCCGGCGACTGGCTCATGGTCACCGGGCCCAACGGGGCCGGGAAAACCACCCTGATCCGCGCCCTGAGCCGGGTCATCCGCTCTTCCGGGACCGTAACCCTTGCCGGGAAGGAGATCGGGACCTACCGGCGCCGGGACGCCGCTCGCCTGATGGGGGTCCTCATGCAGGCCGGGTTTTCCCAGGCTTCCTATACGATCGAGGAAACCGTCTCCCTGGGCCGGTACGCCTACCGTTCCAGCCTCTTTGCCCCGCTGACGGAAGAGGACCGCTTCCATATCCGAAGCGGGATCGAAAAAGCCGGGCTTTCCGGCATGGAACACCGCAGGCTGGATACCTGTTCCGGCGGGGAACTGCAGCGCGTCGCCTTTGCGCAATTGATCGCCCAGCAGCCCCGGCTCCTCCTCCTGGATGAACCAACCAACCACCTGGACCTGCTCTTCCAGAAACAGCTCTTCCAGTGGGTGGATTCCTGGCGGCGGGAGGACGGGCATGCCGTCATTTCCGTCGTGCATGACCTGAGCCTGGCCCGCCTGTACGGTACGCATGCCCTCCTCCTGAAGGACGGGGAAGCCGTCTGCCAGGGCCCGCTCCCGGGATCCCTTGCCGACCCCATCCTGAAGCAGGCCTACGGCATGGACGTAGCTGCCTGGGAAAAATACCTTGCCTCCGTATGGCAGGAAAAACCCGCTGAAAAGGAAGCCCTATGAAACCGGACAAGAAACCCAAAGAAGAAAAAACCAACGTCCTGCGTTTGGCGGAACAGAAAAAAATCCCCCATACCGCGCACACTTATCCGCACGCGGAAGGGGAAGCCGTAGATGCCCGCACCGCTGCAGAGCTCATGGGCCTGCCTGCCCGCTCCGTTTTCAAAACCCTGGTCACCCTCGGGGCAAAGGACCGGGTCTATGTGTTTGTGATCCCGGCCGATTCCACCCTGGACCTCAAAAAGGCCGCGAAGGCCTGCGGGGAAAAGAGCATCCAGATGCTCCCGCAGAACCGGCTCCTGCCCCTGACCGGCTACGTACACGGCGGCTGCTCCCCGGTCGGGATGAAAAAATTATTCCCGACCTATCTGGACGCCAGCTGCCTGTCCCTTCCTTCCATGACGGTCAGCGCCGGCAAAATCGGTTTCCAGATCGAGCTTGCCCCAAAGGACCTGATCTCCCTTTGCCGCGGCAAAACGGCAGACCTGGCCGCCCCTTCTGCGGAAGAGGACGACGAAACCAATCCCTGAATCATCCGAAAGGAGAATCCCGTATGGAATCCGTATCCCTTTTTACCCAGGACAATACCTTCCTTTCCCTGGCTGTTTTTGACACCCCGGACGCCAAAGCCGTTGTCCAGCTGGTCCACGGAATGGAGGAACATAAGGAACGCTATTATGACTTCATCGGCCACCTGGTCCAAAACGGGTTCTCCGTAGTCATCTCCGACCTGCGCGGGCACGGGGCAAGCGCCCCCCTCCTGTCCCACATCGCGGACGAAGACGGTGACGCACTGCTGCTCCGGGACCAGCAGGAGATTACCACCTGGATCCGGGGACGTTTCCCCGCCCTCCCCATCCTGCTCTACGCGCATTCCATGGGCACGATTATCACCCGGGCGCTCCTGCTCACGGATTCTTCCCGCTACGCGGGCGTCGTCCTGGCCGGCTACGTCCATCCCTATCCCGGCATCGGCGCAGGGCTCGCCCTGGCCAACCTGCTGAAAAAGAAGCATGGGGCCAGGGGGTATTCCAAACTGTTGTACGCCCTTTCCGAGGGGGTATACAGCAAATCCCTGAAAGAGAAAAAAACGGATGCGGACTGGCTCTCGTATAATGAAGAGAATGTCCAGAGATACCTGAACGATCCCCTGTGCGGGAAGGAATTCACGATCGGCAGTTACTGTGCCATGTATGCCCTTCTGAAACGGATGTCCGCATCCGGGGACGCCCGGGATATCCGTCCCGACCTTCCGATCCTGCTCGTTTCCGGTTCCGACGATCCCTGCACCGGCGGGGAAAAAGGAAGGAAAAAGAGCCTGGACGGCCTTCGGAAAGCCGGGTTTGCCAACCTGACCGTAATCACCTATCCCCACATGCGGCACGAGATCCTCAATGAGGACGGGCACATGCAGGTCTATACGGACCTTACCCGTTTCCTGGCCGAAGCCGCCGGAACCGCCCGGTAAACCGGACCATACAAAAAGGGATATGCTGCGGATCTTTCCAGATCCCGGCATATCCCTTTCTTTTTCTGTTTCCCTACAGTTCCCTGATCACCCTGGCCGGATTGCCGGCAATCACGACATTGTCCGGGAAGGATTTGGTCACGACCGATCCGGCGCCCACGATGCAGTTATCCCCGATCGTGACGCCCGGCAGGATGGAAACCTGGCCGCCGACCCACACGTTGCTGCCGATCCTCACCCCTTTGGGGATCGTCAGTCCCTTTTTCCGCTCTTCCGGGTCCAGCTCATGGGTAGAGGCATAGATGCAGGTTTTGGGCCCGATCATGGAATTGTCCCCGATCACGATCGGGGCCGCGTCCAGGAATACACAGTCGAAATTGGCGAAGAAATTTTCCCCTACAAAGATCCGGTACCCGTAATCGCAGCGGAACGGCGGTTTGATACGCAGATGCTCCCCCGTTTTCCCGAACAGGTCCTTCACCATTTTCTCCCGCAGCAAATCATCCTCCGGGGAACGGTTCAGTTCCTCACACCGGATCCTCGCATTTTTCTTGTCTTCCATCAGTTCCGGGTCCGAGCCCTGGAACGGCTCGCCCGCGATCATTTTTTCTTTTTCCGACATGATGTCTCCTTTGCTGCCCGGAACCTTTCCCCCCGGCCCGGGCTTCCGTTTTCTTCCCTTCCAGTCTACCGCATCCGGCAGAAAAAAACCAGTCCCGGCGGAAAGCGGAAGCAGCGCCCGGACAGGCCGGGAAAAACAAAACCGGACTGCCGTACGGGACAGCAGTCCGGTTTCCCTGTCATTCGGTTTTTATCAGCGGACCGGTTCCAGGACTTCCATGCCGCAGAACGGGCGCAGCGCTTCGGGGATGACCACCGAACCGTCTCCCTGCTGGAACTGTTCCACAATGGCCGGGATCAGGCGGGAAGTCGCCAGTCCGGACCCGTTCAGGGTATGCACGTACTCGATGCGGCGGGTTTCCTGGCGGCGGAAACGGATGTTGCCGCGGCGGGCCTGGTAATCATGCGCGTTGGATACGCTGGAGCATTCCTTGTATTCGTTCATGCTGGGAATCCACAGTTCAATATCATACGTGGTTGCCATGGATGCCGAGCAGTCCGCGGCAGCCAGCTTGCTGAGCTGATAGTGCAGGCCGAGGCCTTCCACCAGCGCGCAGGCTTTGCGGATCAGTTCTTTAAGCATCGCATCGGAATCCTCCGGACGGGTGTAGCCGAACATCTCCACCTTGTTGAACTGGTGGCCGCGGATCATGCCGCGTTCGCTGGCACGGTAGGTGCCGGCTTCCTGGCGGTAGCAGGGGGTATAGGCGAACAGGCGGCGGGGCAGGTCCTTCTCCTCCAGGATCTCATCCCGGTACAGGTTGATCAATGCCGTCTCTGCCGTGGGCAGGAGGAAATGGAACCCGGTATCGTCCTTGACCTGGAATACGTCCTCCTTGAACTTGGGGAACTGGCCGGCCGTGTAGCCGCAGGCATCCGTAAGGATATGCGGGGGCAGCATGAACGTATATCCGTCCCTGATGTGGGTCGTGATGAAATAATTGAGCAGCGCCCATTCCAGCATGGCCCCGCGGTCGGTATACAGCCAGTAGCCGTTGCCGCCCATCTTCACGCCGCGCTCGTAATCGATCAGGCCCAGGGAGGTGCACAGATCCACATGGTTCTTGGGCTCATAGGGGAATTCGGGCTTTTTCCCGAACACGGAAACCACCTGGTTGTTTTCCTTGCCGCCGGCAACGACATCGTCCGCGGGCAGGTTCGGCAGGCCCATCATGAAATCCTGGATCCGTTCCTCCAGGGCACGCTGCTCCTCGTCCATCCGTTTGACATCCTCGCCCATGGCGCGGGTCTTCTCCATCAGGGGGGCCAGATCCTCGCCCGCCTTCTTCAGGATGGGGATCTGTTTGTTCATACGGTTGCGTTCCGCCTTGACTTCTTCGCTCTTCGCGATCAGCGCGCGGCGGTCGGCATCCCACTTCAGCAGCTCCGTGAAATCCACCTCTATATTCCTTTTGCGCAGCCCGTTGGCCACATACTCGGGATCCTTCCGGATCAGATTGATATCCAGCATAGTTTCATCCTCCGTGAATTAGTAAAGCCGCCCCGGATCCCGGGACGGCGTAAACCGCGATACCACCCGCATTGGCTGTCGGAACAGCCCTGCTTTCCTTCGCTGTAACGTGCGACCACGCCGTGTTCTGCACAGAAAAACCGACCGTGTCGGTCCCGGGATGGAAAGCATTTCATCCTGCCGGTTTGCACCAGGGTCCGGCTCTCTGCAAGGAGCGGAAATGCATATTTCCCGTCAAAAGCATGTACAGTATAACGCGAAAAGCCCATGTTTACAAGGCATTTCGCCCAGTTTCCAAAAATGTAACGAAAAGGGCTGGCCCCGCAGGATCAGCCTTCTGCCTGCGGCGCAAGTTCGCAGGCCGCGTAGATGGCTTCCAGCATGCTCTTTCCCTGTGCCAGGTTTTTCCCGGCAATATCAAAGGCCGTGCCGTGGTCGACGGACGTCCGGATCATGCCGCCGTTCAGGCCAACCGTGATATTGACGCCGGCATCGAAATCCAGCACTTTCAGCGCCACATGACCCTGGTCGTGATAAGGGGCAACCACGATATCGAATTCGCCTTTCAGCGCCCGGGTATAGATCGTGTCGGCAGGATACGGGCCGGAAGCGTTAATCCCTTCCCGCACAGCCTCGGCAATGGCGGGAACCAGCTTTTCCTCCTCTTCCCCGTATCCGAACAGGCCGCCCTCCCCTGCATGCGGGTTGATGGCCGAGACCGCGATCCGGGGATCAGCGATCCCGGCGCGCTTCAGGGTCGTATCCGCGATCCGGATCACGCTGAGCGTCCTCTCCTTCGTGATGGCATGCACAGCATCGATCAGGCCGAGGTGGGTGGTCAGATGGATCACCCGCAGTTTCGGGGCCGTCAGCATCATGGCGTATTCCTTCGTCCCCGTCAGGTCCGCCAGGATCTCCGTATGGCCCGGGTAGGCATGCCCGCCCAGGTGCAGGGCTTCCTTGTTGAGGGGCGCCGTAACGATCCCCTGCGCTTTCTTTGCCAGGCAGTATTCAATCGCCGTTTTCAGGTACTGGAACGCCGCATTCCCCGCATCGGCGCGGACTTCACCGAAAGGAAGGTCATCCGGCACCATACCCAGGCTGATTACATCCAGTGTCCCATAGACTCCCTGCGCCTCCCCGGGGTCCCGGATTTCCCGGACGGACAGGGGCAGGTTGCAGAATCCCGCCGCGCGGCGGATATGGCTCCCCTCCCCGATGATCACGGGCACACAGCGGGCATACACTTCTTTTTCGGCAAGCGCCTTGACGATCACTTCGGATCCCACCCCGCAGGGATCCCCCATTGTCAGGAGCAGCAGGGGTTTTTTCGGGTTATTCATAGAATTCTCTCTTTCCGGCAAACCGTTGTTTCACCATGCGATAATCCCAGGGGGAGTACATCGAACTCCCTTCTGTTTTATGATAGAATAAAAAGGTAGGAGGAATCAAGACATGTTTGCTGCTTTGCTCGCGGATGACCTGACCGGCGCCATGGATGCCGGGGTCCAGTGGACCCGTTCCGTACCGGATGCCGCCGTCGTATGGACCCTGCCGCTCCCGGAAAACCGGCCCGCCCTGGTCCTGACTTCGGAAAGCCGGAACCTGCCTGCCGCGGAAGCCGCCGCCCGGGTGCGCAGCGCGTATGAAGCGCTCCTTTCCGGCGGATACCGCCTGGTGTATAAGAAAACGGACTCCACCATGCGCGGGCATATCGGGACGGAAATCCGGACCCTGCTCTCTTTCGGGAAACACCGCTTTGCCCTGCTCTGCCCGGCCCTCCCTGCCGGAGGCCGCAGCGTCAAAAACGGGATCCTGTATGTCGGCGGGGAACCGCTGCTTTCCTCGGATATCGCGAAAGATCCCTATTCCCGCATCACTTGCAGCAGCATCCCCGAGCTCCTTGTCCGGGACGCGGATCTTTCCGCAGCCGTCTTCCCCTGTGACGAAACCCTGCCGGGTGCCCTGCGTTCCTTTACCGGGGATGTCGCCGTTGTGGATGCCGAAACGGAAGAGGACCTCGCTTTTGTGGCCTCCTGCCTGGACGATTCCATCCTGCCCTGCGGTTCCGCCGGGCTGTTCGGCGCCATCTGCCGCCTGCGGCAGGAACCGGCCCGGCCCGTCCCCGCCGGGACCGGAGCCGGCCCTCTCCCGCGCCTTTTGACCCTGTGCGGGTCCCCCGCCCTGAAAAGCCGGGAACAGATGCAGGCTGCGGCCAATGCCGGCTTCCTCCTCCGTTCCTTGACAGAATCCTGCGCAGCGTCTACTCTGAAAGAGTGCCGGCTGGCCCTCGGGAAAGGAAACAGTGTCATCCTGGATGCAGCCGGCAGCACCAAGGAGGAACTGTCCCTGCTCTATGCGGATGACGCCCGCGGCCTGCAAAAGGCCGGAGCCCGTGTCCAGGCCCTTCTTCGGGAAGCAGCCCTGCAATTGGCGGGAAGCGCCGACGGGATCTGCGTATTCGGCGGCGACAGTGCCCTGAGCATCCTGAGCACGCTGCGTGCCGACGGCATTCTCCTTCGGGGGGAAGCCCAGCCGCTCGTCCCCTGGGGCACGCTCCTCGGCGGACCGAACGAAGGCCTTTTCTTCTCCACCAAAGCCGGCGGCCTGGGAAACACGCAGGTGATCCCCGACGTCCGCCTGGCCCTGTCCCGTCTGTTATGTTCCCGCAAGGGATGAATATGAATCTGCTTTCCGTAGAAAGCGTATGCGCCGAAACGGCGCAGAAGGAGAAACTCTTATGATGGATCTGAATGCCGAAATCCTCGCCCTGATGGACAGTATCCAACTGCCGAAGATGGTCCGTGTCCGCCAGAAGATGTATAGTGAACATATCGAGCCTGCCGACCTGCCCGGCGTAATCGCGGATCGGCTCAGCCAGCCGAAGTTTTCCAATACATTCCGCGCCGGCGCCCGCATCGCCATTACTGCCGGCAGCCGCGGGGTTGCAAATATCCCGGTGATTCTGAAAGCTGTTGCCGATTTCCTCAAAACGAAGGGCGCCTATCCGTTCATCGTCCCGGCCATGGGCAGCCACGGCGGCGCAACCGCCGAAGGCCAGAAGAAACTGCTGGCCGGCTACGGGATCACGGAAGAATCCATCGGCGTGCCGATCCTCTCTTCCATGGAAGTCAAACAGGTGGGGACCACCTGTGAAGGCCACCCGGTCTATATCGACAAAAATGCCGCCGAAGCGGACGGGATCGTCCTGGTCGGCCGCATAAAGCCGCATACCGACTTCCAGGGCCCCTATGAGAGCGGCCTGATGAAGATGATGACCATCGGGCTGGGCAAACGCCAGGGCGCGGATACCTGCCATGAGGAAGGGTTCGCCCATATGGCCCACCTGGTCCCCCTGTTCGGGAATGTCATCCTGCAGAATGCCCCGGTCATCAGCGGGATCGGCCTGATCGAGAACGCTTATGACCAGACGGCGGAAGTGCATGCCCTGCTGCCTGCGGAAATCCCGGATGAGGAACCCAAGCTCCTGAACCGCGCCCGCAGCATTATGGCCCGGATCCTGATCCCGGAAAGCGACGTCCTGGTCGTGGACCGGATCGGCAAGGATATCAGCGGCGACGGGATGGACCCGAACATCAGCGGCACCTTTATCCCCCCGCTCCAGGGCGGACACAAGGCCCAGCGGACCGTTGTCCTGGACCTGACCGACGCAACGCACGGCGCCGCACTGGGGATTGGCTGCGCGGATGTGACCACCCGCCGGCTGTTTGACAAGATTGATTACAGTGCCACCTGCGTCAATGCCATCACCTGCACGGTCCTGCAGTTCGTCAAAATCCCGATCGTCATGCCGAGCGATGAAAAAGCCCTGCAGATCGCGGTCAGGACCTGTACCCTGATTGACAAGAAAAACCCGAAGATCGTCCGGATCCGCGATACCATGCGGGTCGGCGAGATTGAGATTTCCGAAGCGCTCCTGCCCGAAGCCCTCCAGAATCCGGACCTCGAAGTCCTGGACGATCCCAAGCCCTGGGCTTTCGATGCCGACGGCAACCTCTGGTAATCCCGCACACCGCCGGCCAACCCTGCTTTCCCGCTCCTGCCCTGCGCGGGCAGGTCTATGTCAGAAAGGAGTCCCTATGAGAATCGGTTGTTATTCCCCGGAACTGGTTTCTCTGCGCGGCAGCACCCCCTCCCCGGAGGAATCTCTCAAGGCACTGGAAACCCTCTTTCAGAAATGTGAAAAATACGGCTATCAGGCCATGCAGTTCAACTTCCTCTCCGCGGTAGGGGAAGAAATGCCCGACGATTTCCCGCCGGAGGTCCTTACCCACACCGCCCGCCTGGCCAGGGCCGCCGATGTGCAGCTGATCTCCGTCAACGGCACCTTCAACATGGTCCATCCCGTGGAAGCGGACCGTCAGGACGGCATCCGCAGGTTCGGCCTGATGGCACAGGCTGCCGACGAGCTGAAGATCCCGATCATCACCCTTTGCACGGGCTCCCGGAGCCTGACCGGCATGTGGTCCGTTTCCCCCGAGAACCGGACGGAGGAAAGCTATCAGCTGCTCCTGAAAACAACGGAAGCCATCCTCCCCTATGCCGAAAAATACAACCTGACCCTGGGGGTCGAGATTGAGGCTAGCAACGTCATCTATACCGCCGAACGTGCCCAGCGGTACCTGAAGGACATCGCCTCCCCGCACATGGGGATCATCCTGGACTGCGCCAACCTCTTCTATGCCGGTACCGGCAAGGTGGAAAATGTCCGCCCCTTCATGCAGGACGCCTTCGACCGGCTCGGCGATAAGATCTGCCTGGCCCACGGCAAGGATATCCGGCCCGGGGACAAACCGATGTTTGCCAACCCCACCGAAGGCATGGTGGATTATCCCTTCTTCCGTACGCTTCTGGACAGCATCGGCTATCAGGGCCCCATGGTCCTGCACGGCTTCCATGAGGAAGGACCCATGCCGGCGGCCATCGCCAAAATCCGCGAAATCTTCGGCTGAGAACGGAAGGAATCCACACCATGAAATGGATATTCGCCTCTGACCTGCACGGCAATGCTTCCGCCTGTGCGCAGCTCCTCGCCCGCTTTGAAGCGGAAGGAGCCGATAAACTGATCCTGCTGGGGGATCTTTTATACCACGGTCCCCGGAATCCGCTGCCCGACGGGTACGCGCCCGCGGATGTTGCCACCCAATTGAAGCCCTACAGCGACAGGATCTTCTGTGTCCGTGGTAACTGTGACAGCGAGGTGGACCAGGCCGTCCTCTCCTTCCCGATGCTGGAAGGCAGCGGGATCCTGTATGACGGGAAACGCCTGTTCTATCTTTATCACGGACATCAGAACATCGGGGAACTTCCCCTGCCGAACGTGGACGTCCTGGTACAGGGACATACCCATGTCGCGGTTCTGAACACGGATACGCGTCCCGCGCGTCTGAATCCTGGATCCGTCGGCATTCCCAAGGATGGGACACGCGGCACTTATGCGCTGCTGGACGGGGATCAGCTCAGCATCCGTGATTTGGTCGACGGACATGTTCTCTTTTCCGCCGTCCTATAAAGATTCTATCCATGTCTATCTGAAAGCGAGGTTTATCTATGCTGAACATTTTGCTGCTCTGTGATGATAAGTGGCATCCCGGTGAAGTGTTTGAGCGCGGGCTCGTACGTCCCCTTTCCCAGAAGGGTGTTCATTTTGATGTTGTAAAAGCGCCCCGGGATATCCTGACTAAAGAAATGATCCGTACGTTCGACGTGATCATCAACGCCAGAGGACATTCCTACAGCGCCGCCAATCCGGCTGCCTGGTTCTCCGAAGGGGAAACGGATGTCATGCCTGAAGATCTGGCCGATTATGTCAGGGAAGGCGGTGGTTTCCTCGCCCTCCACGGCGGCAACACCTATAAGACGGACCGGCTTCCCACCATGACGGAGCTGATCGGGAACGATTTCATCGGTCATCCCAAGATGTGCCCCATTCGGGCTTTCCCTGTCGGGAGCCATCCGATCACACAGGGAATCGAACCGTGCATGATCCGTGACGAACACTATATGCTCGACATTCACTGCGAGGATGCGGACGTTTTCTATAAATCCACTTCCGATACCGAAGCAGGCACACAGATCGCGGGGTATACCCGGAATTACGGGGAAGGCCGCATTTGCGTATTGACCCCGGGCCATACCCAGGCAGTTCTCGAAACAGAAGCCTATGCGAAAGTCCTGTATAATGCCATCCTGTGGTGCGCAAAACAAATCTGATTCTGTCAATCATGGGGCCCCCTATTGACCAGTATGCTTCCGCATGCTGGTTTTTTTCTGCCCGTCTTTGAGAAAGAATCTTTTTTCAGAAAAAATGAAAGCAGATGCTTGATTCTTCAAAACAGATAATATACAATCAAGTTGGTAAAAATAAACAAATATTTTCAATGTATATTGTTCACTTCTACCATTAATTATGAAAGTATCATGATTTCTGTTGGAATCTCTGTATCTTTCCAGGGAGGAGGAGTATAAATGACAGAAAACAACACACAGCATACAAAGCATGTTCCGGATTCTGCCCCGAAGCATAAAAAGAGAATACTTCCCCTCCGAATCATTTTTCTTATCCTGCTGGGCGCAGGGATTATTCTCTGGGTTTGGAAAGTCTGCGTTCCCTATTTTCGATTCGTTTCGGCAAATATCCACTTTATGTATGGAGAAATGGAAGAAGCATACGAAGCCTACAACAAGATCAGTGATTATAAAGACTGCCGTAAGCGCGCTTTTGCCAGTCTGTTCCAAATACAGACAAAACAGTTTGAATTTGCCACCATATATCCCGGGCAGACAATCCTCTGGGGACAATTTGAACAGAATAATGATATTTCAGATGGGATGGAACCGATTGAATGGGTTATCCTGGATTCAAACGGAGAATACATCCGCCTGATCAGCAAAGAGATCCTGGATAATCAACCATACAGTACAGAAGGTTCGGAGAACAAGTGGGAAACCAGCTCTCTTCGGAAGTGGTTGAATGAAACCTTTTATACTTCTGCATTTGGCCCTGATTTCCAGAAGATGATTACCGCTGATCCGGTCACCGGTGATTATGTCTCTATCCTCTCCGCAGAAAATAATCTTTATGAAAAAGACAGCGCGTGGAACTTTTTTGATACTTATGCAGATACCGAATGCGTTGCAACCGAATATGCCAGAGCAGGCCTTAGCCCAAATAGCCGTGGTTACTGTGACTGGTGGCTGCGGCCCAGTCAACAAAACACGGACAAGGGGGAAATCATCTGGAAAGACGGATACATCCTCGACAATACCAATCCGTCTTATCTTTCAGTTGTTGCCAATGCAGGTGTTCGTCCTGTTATCTGGATCAAATTGGATTATGCTCCGATATACAGTTCCCCATGGATTGAAGAGCCTGCTTCCGAGGCTCCGGACATTGTCCCGTCCCCCTATGTAGATAAAGCCTGGCATAGGTATCTGCGTGCAGCCATAACCGACAGCCCGTTGATCGTGGAAGGCTCCGTCCAATTCGTAAGAAAAGCTCTCCTCCCTTCTGATTCCGGAGGCAGGGATATTCCATGCAGAGATTACACCTTTTCCGTGCTCTCCATACTCTACGGCAGTTATGAGAAAGAAGAAATCTGTGTCCTGGTTCCGGGGAATGCTTCCGTCTATGATTTCGATATGGGGAAACGATATATACTTTTCCTGAATACAGAGGATCAATATACCAATCCATCTGATCCGACTGCAGATAATCTGTATCAGGCATACCGCATTCGCTGTCGTTTGTTTGACGACCAAATCAGTCATCTCATCGTCGGTGGATATAATACAGATTATTTTCATGACAACTCTCGCCGCAGAAGGTTGATGACCCGAAATGACATGCTGGATTTTATCCATGAGATAAAAGGCTGGATGGAACCGGAACAAAATCCGCAGGAACCGGAACAAAATCCACAAGAGCCGGAACCGCCTCAACAGGAACAGGATCCTGATATGGTCGAAGTCCTGGCTCCTGCTCCGGAAGGCACTGCTCCATTTGTCTCGATTAATGCCGATAATGTCGTGAGTTATCTGAAGGCCGCACTGACTGACAGCTCCATGGTTGCAGAAGGAATCATCGGATCAAAACGATCTTATCAACCGCATACCTATCCTGATCAGAATAATCCTGTCCAATGGAATATCTACACATTCAAAATACATCATGTCTTTGCAGGACATCGTGTTGATGATCTGTATCCTCTGCAGGATCAAATAGATCTGCTGGTTCCGGGCGATAATCCTGCATTGGATTATGAGGTCGGAGGAAGGTATATTGTTGTTGTGAACTCTCCGGATTCCGTCTTCTATCCGTCTGATACACTTATTCTGTATCAGGGCTATCAGATCCGCTGTAAACTCAGTGTCGGTGATTCCAACGTCATCCATCACCTGCAGATCGGTGACTTTGCAGCGGATTATCCGAAAACCAAGCAGGAATTCGAAGCCCTGATTGAAGAAACCGTAGGTTTGGGCGATCGATATTATAATCCAAAGGATTATTATATCCATGAAGATTGGTCCATAGAAAGTGTTGTCCGGCGCGCCCCGTTAATTGCCCGGGTAACAGTCAGGAATATTATAGGTGAACAGAATCCGGAGACATGGATCTGTCTTTGTACCATACGGGTGCCAGCCGACGTTTGGGAAGGAGATATTCCGGCTGTCCCTGATCAGGAATTCAAAATCCGGGTTCCCCGGGGAAGTGTGGCGGTAGGGCAGACATATGTGGTCTGTATCCAGAGGCATGTCGATCAGATCGACAGGGAGGGAAATCCGCTCTGCCTGCAGCCGTATTCCATAGTCGATATACTCGGAAAACCTGCTATCATATATGATACCGTCTATGAACCCGCTGCGAAAAATTACTGGGTTTTCCACATAAATGATAAGTGGGCAGTGGATAAAATACAGGCTGCCCTGAAAGCCAGGCGTCAGTGACCGTTTTTTTCGTCCTGCCATTTTCGAAGGGAGGAAACGTTGTTGAAAAGATTGATCCCGCTCCTGTTTTCGGCGCTACTGCTTCTTCTGTCTGCCTGCGGAAACTCCTCTGCCGGTCAGCCGGCGCCTGTATCCCCACTGCCGACTGCATGTGCTCCGGAAAGTGTTCCATACCATTACTATCCCGGAACCACGATTGAAATGCATTTTGAACAGGCTCTTGGCTATCCTCTGGTTCTGGAAGGGACGATTCTCTCCACAAGTCCTGTGCCGGAAGAAGATCACGCCCAATACTACGTCTCCGGATACTACTATGATCTCGAAATCAATAAAATCTATCGGGGCGAATACAGCCAGTCTGTCATCCGGTTTACTTCCACCCGGGAAAAACCGGCAGATCTTATTGTCGGCAAACGGTATATCGTGTTCCTGCGCGCGGACGAACAAGGAATTTCCCCGAACAGAAAAATATGTTACACAGATCATGTTCCGCAAATATGCATCGAAATAGACAGCAATAATCCCTCCCTGATTTCCCGGTTCCTGGCAGACAACACACTGCTGGACATCCGGAAAAAGAAGGATTTTCTCAGAATCCTGGAAGAAGAATACCGCATCTATGCCCCTTTACAGCAACGGTAATGCATCTGCAATCCTCCCGGTTTATCCCTGATCCCTGTCCGGTATGAAAGGCTGCGAAAATGAAAGCTTTCCTGTTTTGGCTCCTGATCTCGATCCTGATTACCTCTGCACCGTCCGATGATCTGCCCTCCCGGGCTGCTGCCGTATCGGCAGAATCCGTCTTCAGCACAGACACAATATACGGCAGTTTCCTGGGACCCGACACCCGGCCTGCAGAAGCCTCCTTTACGACAAGCATTGTGGATCCTGCCGCATTCATCAATGATTCCAATTATCACCGTACCCTTCATTCCATGCTGTCCCGCAGCTCCCTGGTTGTGGAAGGTACGGTCCGGTCAGTCGAGGTTCTGAAAGAAAGGGCCGTGAATAATACTTTTGCAAATATGACATGGTATCTTCTGGAAGATCTGTCCGTTATCGCGGGCAGGTATGAGCAGGATGTCATTCCCGTAATCGTGGATGATGTTCTCGGTGAATTTCCTTCGTTCACTGTCGGACAGCGCTGTATCATGATCCTGCGGTCTAATGATTCCGTTTTCTATCCTGACGAGGAACAGATATGGGAATCGGAATACGTCCGGATCGAAGTGGATGCTGCGCATCCTTCCCGCCTCTCCGACTGCCGGCTGTACGGTGTCGAAATCCCCGTACATACAAAGAAAGCTTTCACCAGGCTTGTCCGGAAGGCCATCGGTCTGCCGAAGGACTATTATTCCGCGGCAACCCGGTATGTCCATTCTGATCGGGAATCGGCAATTCGGAGCGGGTCGGACCTGATCGCCGAAATCTCTGTTACGGAAATCAAGGAGCACAAAAAGGGACAGCTTGCCGAATGCACCTGTACCGTGAAAAAGGCCCTGAAAGGAAAAAAATACGCAAAGGAAGGGCAAACTGTCCGTATATGGATTCCCGCCGGCAGCATGGAACTCAATCGTTCCTACCAGATATACTGTCAGAGACAGGTCCTGTTCCTGGATATTTTCCGCCGTCCGGTTCACAGTGATGCTTTCCAGATCACGTCCAAAAAGAACAGTATCATTCCTCTGTAATTCTGCTTTATGCTGAACATCGGCCTAAAGCAGGAAGCCGGTACATAATCCGTGCCGGCTTCCCTTTTATCCATCTTTTTTCTTCTGATACTGATTCAAAGCCATCCATTCCGCTTTCAGTTTGCTTCTGCGGTTCACCAGTCCGCGGATCACGCGGTAAAACGGCAGGAACGGCAACAGAACCGGATACCTGATAAACACCGGGAACGCGGAGCGTACGGTATCCAGGGGCAGGAATATCCTTCCCAATATGTACCGAACCTTCTGCAACGGTCCGTTCCCATACCGCTCCATGCGGTTTTTCACACGGTTGCCTATCGTCCCGTACGTTCCGGAAGACAGGATATAATCCAGCATCTCCCGGTCGTTTTCCCCGATCTCTCCTTCACCGAACAAATGGTCCGCCAGATCCCGGTTCCGTTTCTCGAACTCTGTGAGCCCCAGTTTTTCCAGTTCCCCTTCTACATATTCCCGGTCCAGCGTGTCCCCCTTTTTCATATTGTACACATAGATGTCCAGCAGGGACCGCAGCCCGGTACCGCCTTCCGAATAATGTTTATATTCATGGGCGATCATATACACGTAGAAATCTTCTTCCCGGAAGTGAAACCCGAATTCTTTTCCCGGGTCCCGTACCAGCCTGGACTTGACATCCCGGTAATAGTCCGCAAGTGTCTTTTCCTGGCTTTGGTCAAACAGCTTCCTGTGCATTTCAAAACTGCAGACAGGCTTCTTATAGTAATGGTCATGGACCCCCCTCCCGTTATGGGGATCGGTCTCCATGCCCAGGCTTTCCATCAGGGGCAGGATATCTTCCGTGCGGGATTCATTATACAGGATATCGTTGTCCGCCATCTGCCGCATCCCGATTCTCGGATACAGGTCCTGCAGGACCGATCCTTTCATCGGCATATACCAGATACCTGCCTTCTCCAGCGCATCCAGGATCCGCGCCCGTTCCAGGTCCATGGCTGCTGTCTTGCGGACCGCTTTCCCCAGCGCCTGGGTGAATTCCTCATTCCTGACCCCGGCACTTTCCAGGGCTATCGCGGTAATCCCCTTCAGAAGATGGCGTTCTGCGCTCTGATATACCGCGGAGAGATCCATTCCGTCAATCCTGTCCCGGTCCGGGATTTTTCCGTTGACCGCGCACGCGCACAGCCAGGCGATATCCGAAACGGCACGGCGATATTCCTCATTCGTCATGACAAACCACCCCGTTCCCTGTAAATTCCAGCACCTTGTCGCAAATCGACAGGACCGCCGGGCGGTGCGTAACGATGACAATGGTCTTATCCGTCATATTCCGCAGGTTTTCCAGCAGTCGTTTTTCCGTTTCCGTGTCCAGCGTGCTGGTGGCTTCATCCATCAGGAGGACCGGCCTGCCGGAGAAAACAGCCCTGGCAATCGCCAGCCGCTGGTGCGCCAAACAGATCTGATTTCTGCAGCGGACAAAAATTTCCGGCATGCGGTTCCCCGCATGCCGGTTTTTTCTTCCAAAAACCAACCCGGGAGGTGCTGTGCAGAAAAAAGCAAAGAAAAAGTCTTGCTTTTCCCTTTTCGATATTATAGAATGGCATTGGTGAAAACAAACAAATA
>JAFPSR010000027.1 GCA_017413675.1 Clostridia bacterium
CGAACTGCGCAAGATCACAGAGGAAGGCGTCGCGTTCCGTTCCCACATTGACGGTTCCGCCCGCTTCCTTTCCCCGGAACTGTCCATGGAAATCCAGGAAGCCCTGGGATCCGATATCGCCATGGCCTTTGACGTATGCAGCGCCTATCCCTGTGACTACAAAACGGCGAAGGAAGCCATGGAACGCACGAATCGCTGGGCAGAACGCTGTAAGAAGGCCCATACCCGGGAAGACCAGGCATTATTCGGAATCGTTCAGGGAGCCTTCTACAAGGATTTACGCCGCGAATCCGCATTAACCCTGCGGGACATGGATTTCCCGGGGTACGGGATCGGGGGCCTGTCCGTCGGAGAACCCAAGGAAATCATGTACGAAATGCTGGACCATCTTGAAGAAATCATGCCGAAGGAAAAGCCGCGTTACCTGATGGGGGTCGGAACACCGGACTGCCTCATCGAAGGGGTTCTGCGCGGGATTGATATGTTCGACTGTGTCCTGGCAACCCGCATTGCCCGCAACGGGACAGTCTTTACCCATGACGGCAGGCTGGTCATCCGCAATGCCGAGCATGCGCATGAATTCGGTCCATTGGACGAGGACTGCGACTGCATGGTCTGCCGCAACTATTCCCGGGCCTATATCCGGCACCTGTTCAAGGCAGGGGAGATCCTGGCCGCTCAGCTGGCCAGCTATCATAACCTGTATTTCCTTCTCCACCTGATGGAAGAAGTCCGTCAGGCTATCTGGGAAGACCGTCTGACTGAATTCCGAACCGAATTCTTTACAAGATACGGTTACTTCGACGGTAGATCTTGAAGTTATCTTCCGCATCGTGTATACTATCGCTAAGTATAATTCTTGGAGGCTTTTCGAATGAATCAACAAGTCGCTACAACCCTGATCCAGGTTCTTCCGCTGGTATTAATCGTTGTTGTTTTCTACTTCCTTCTGATCCGTCCGCAGCAGAAAAAGGATAAAGCAGTCAAACAGATGCTCTCCGAACTGAAAGTCGGCGACAGAATTACCACAATCGGCGGTTTCTATGCCACCATCACCGCCATTAAAGGCGATGTGATCACGGTTGCTATGGGCCCCGAAAAAACGACCATGAAGATTGCCCGCTGGGCTATCCGCGGTCTGGACGATACTCCTGCCAACGAAGAAAACGATCAGATGATCTGACAATCAACCGGATACAGCGCTTCTGCAGAAAAATCTGCGGAAGCGTTTTTCTTTTCCCGGAAAAGTAACCCGGCATTTGTGCGTGGTTGTTCTATGGAAAAATTTGTGATAAACTGGCAACATATTCATACGGAGGCCAAGATGAAAAGAGTTCTCCTGATCTGTGTCTGTCTGCTTATTCTTCTGACAGGCTGTAAAGGAAAAACGCATATCCAGAAAATCGACCAGCTGGTCGGTCCGCATTATCTTGTTCCGGCAACGCCTTCCCCGAGTGAACCTGCCGAAACGGCAGCTCCTGTCTCCTCCGAGGGCGGGACGATTCTGGAACGCTTTGCCGAGCCGGCCGGATATATCCGTGCCTCCGGAAAAGGATTCGGATCTTTCCTGCAGCTTTTGCCCCTGCTGTCCTCCGGGGATGCCCCGAAACAGTATGACGGGACGGCAGGAAGTCTCGAAAAGACGGCAGCCGTGATCAATCTCCCGGTATCCACTCAGTCCTATGAGAATGCCGGGGACAGTATCATCCGTCTGGTCGCAACCTACCTGTATAACCTGAAACAGTACGACAAGATTGTTTTCACCCTCGGGAACGGATTCAAATTCTCCTTCGATTCCTGGAGACAGGGACAGCTCCTGAAACAGGAAAACGATCAGTTTTCCTGGATGGACGGAGGAGACATTTCCGACGGGGAAGAAAACTTCCGGAAATATCTGGACACCCTGTTTACCTATGCGACCGTAAGAACCCTGAAAGGGGACCTGAAAGTAAAGGATAAGGAAGCTCAGGTGGAAATCGGGGATATCCTGATGGACGAAAACGCTTCTTCCTGCGCGATTATCGTGGATCTGGCGGTAGACGCGGAAGGCAATGTCGTCTATATCCTGGCCAGCGGCGGATCCACCGCTCAGCAGATGTCCGTACTGAAAAATCCGTCCCAGCAGGACTTAAGTCCCTGGTATGTACATTCCCCGACGGTTTCCACCCCGAATATGGTATTCCCGACGGAAACCCGTTATGTTTTTGATTTTAACGCACAGGAAGGTGCACAGCCTTGAGAAATAAGCTGATTGCCGTCTGTCTGAACCCGTGTATCGATAAGATGGTGACCATCCCGTCCTTTACTTACGGCGGGATGAACCGCATCCGGGAAATCCATGCCGATGCCAGCGGCAAAGGGGTCAATGTCGGCATCGTAGCCGAACGTCTGGGACTCCCGTCTTTGGTCACAGGATTCCTTTTTCGTTCCAACGGCCATCTGGTGGAAGAAAGGCTGGCAAAGGAACACGTGGAATCCGATTTTCTTTGGATGGACGGGGAAATCCGGACCAATCTGAAGGTATTCGATCTGGAAAAATCCATTGTGACGGAAATCAACGAAAGCGGTACGCCGGCGGGAGAGGATATGCTTCTCCGGATGGCGGAAAAAATCAACAGCCTGACCGATGGAAACTCCTTCCTGGTTCTGACCGGATCACTGCCTCCGGAGACCCCCAGGAACTATTACCGCCTTCTTTTGGAAAAGGCTGCCGGTTCCTTTACCGTGCTGGATGCGGAAGGGGATGTTTTCCTGGAAGGGCTTGCCGCCCACCCTTGTATGGTAAAGCCGAATTCCTATGAATTATCCCTGGCGGTAGACAGGCAGATTCAAACTCTGGAAGATGTCATTCACGGGGCTGAAATTCTGATTCGAAAAGGCATTGGGATTGTCTGTGTTTCCATGGGCAGCGAAGGTGCTTATATAACAAACGGGAAAGAGCGGTATTACGCTCCGCCTGTAAAGATTCCAATTTTGTCCACGGTCGGTGCCGGGGACTGTGTAGTGGCCGGAATCCTGGCCGCCATGTCGAAAGAAAAACCGCTGATCGAATGTTTCCGCAGCGGTGTTGCCGCGGCCAGTGCCGCGTTATCCGTTCCGGGTACGCAACTGTGCATTCCGGAACAGTATGCTTCCCTTTGGGATCAAGTCGTCATCGAGACATTGTAACAAAAAAAGAGGAGTACATATGATCAGGGTTGGTTTATTGGGCCACGGCACCGTCGGAAGCGGCGTGGCAAAAATTCTTCTGGAAAAAAAGGACTGGCTCCGGGATCAGACCGGGGAAGAGGTATCTCTCGTTAAAATCCTCGATCTTCGTGATTTTGACGTGCCGTATGCTGACCTGTTCACCAAGGATGCACAGGAGATGCTTTCGGATCCTTCCATCCAGGTGATTGTGGAATGCATGGGCGGCATCGGGGCTGCTTACCGCTTCGTAAAGGAAGCCCTGGAAAACGGGAAACACGTTGTCACATCCAACAAGGAACTGGTTGTGGAGAAGGGGACGGAACTGAACCGGATCGCCCTGGAAAAGGATGTCAACTTCTTCTATGAAGCCAGTGCCGGCGGCGGTATCCCTTGCATCCGTCCCATGGTCCAGGATCTCGCAGGCAATAAAATCACCAAAATCAACGGGATACTGAACGGAACCACCAACTATATCCTGACCCGTATGAACGATGCCGGCGTATCCTTTGATACAGCGCTTAAGGAAGCCCAGGCGAAAGGATATGCGGAAGCAGATCCATCTGCTGATGTACTTGGGTGGGATGCACGCCGGAAGATAACCATCCTGGCTCATATTTCCTTCGGGGCGGAACTGGACGATTCCAATGTGACTTCCGAAGGCATCACCAAACTGACCAAGGAAGATATGTTCTATGCCCGGGAAATGAACCGGACAATCAAACTGATTGCCTCAGCTTCCTATCATGAAGAGGATAATACCTGGGTCGGCAGCGTCCAGCCGGACATGCTCCCGGCCAACCATCCTTTAGCCGGGGTCAATGATGTATTCAACGCTGTGTATGTCCATGGGGACATGGTAGATGACGTCATGTTCTATGGCCGCGGTGCAGGCAGCCTTCCGACAGCCAGCGCCGTTGTCGGCGACGTGGTCGCAATCCTCAAGCAGCATGGGAAACGGGTATATATGCGTAAATCCGAAAATCCCCCCGCATGCGTATCCGGGAGGGAAGAAACCGCCCGATTCTTTGCCCGGGTTCTCTCCACGGAAAACTGTTCCGTACAGGAAGCGGAAAAAGAAGCTTTGTCCAGCTTCCCGGATGCCCGGATCGTCCGACTGGACAATCCCGCCTATGCATCAGAATTCGGCCTGGTTACCACGCTGGACAAGCAGTCTGTCCTGATGGATAAATTTGCTGCCCTGTCCGAAAAAGTCAACCTGGGTGCCGTCATCCGTTTCAGCTGATCCATCCCCAGTCATTCCGACGCACTTCCTCCGGGAGTGCGTTTTTTCTATATTCCAGGATTAATTATCTCTTTCCCGGAAGGGGTAAAAAATCCCCCGGCACTTTTTGCAGTACCGGGGGATTTGTGAATTCGGGGTTAACCGATCTCGTTCTGGAAAGCAACCAGCGTAGCATCGCCTACGCCGTTAACCTGCATCAGGGCTTCGCAGATGTTCATCTGTTTATCGGAAAGACGCAGTTCATAGGTGGCTTCCACACCGTTCGCAGTAACGGTTTTGCTCTTCAGGCGTACTTTCTGTACGTTGTGCAGCATCCTTGCGATATCGCGCGCGGCATATTCATCATAACGGACAACCAGCAGGTAATTGTTGCTGATCTTGTTTCCGACGATGGAAAGAGCAATCAGGATACCGCCGATGATCAGGCAGCCTACAAAGGCATACAGGACAAAGTTGGCACCGATCGTAATACCGGCAACAATAGCCCAGAACATGTAAACCGTGTCGACCGGATCCTTGACCGCGGTACGGAAACGGACAATAGACAGGGCACCGACCATGCCCAGGGAAAGAGCCGGAGCGGATGAAATACACATGATGACGAGCGTGGTGACCATCGTCAGCATAATCAGGCTCAGGTTGAAGGAATGGCTGTATAAAACGCCGCGGAAAGTTTTCTTATAGATGAAATAGATAAACAGGCCGAGAAGGAATGCCGCCAGAAGGCCCAGGATAATGTTGGGAAGGGTCATATTCTGGTTGGACAGGGAGAAGCTTTCCAGGAATTTCGATTTGAAAACATCGGAGAAACTGTAGGTATTTTCGGTATTCATTTTCTTTACCTGCTTTCTTTAATAGTTATATTCGAATCTTCTGCACAAAGTGTACTTGGATATGGCACTGCGGACTGGGGTCAGGTTCTGCAGGATTACGGGAATGAAGGACGGAAGCCTGCGGTTGTATTTGACTTCCAGGATGTTCTGCTCCTCTCCGAAAGGGGAGACTGTCGGCACATGCGGGTTGAACAGATCCAGGGAGAAGACACCGCTTCGAAGTTCCTGATCCAGGGTAATCCGGGTATCTTCCGCAATATGGACGAATGCTTCCCGGTAATAGTCCACCAGGACAACCGGATGCAGTTTTTTGATCGTAATCATGCGGTAGAGCTCATTGATCAAAGGATGGTTGATTTTATCCAGCCCGTAGGCATCCCCGCTGATAATCTGTTCTGCGAGCTCCCTGGTGATGGTCACGGATTCCTTTTTGGTCAGATCCCCGCGCTTGCTTTTCTTTTCCAGCTTGATCGTCGCATCGGAATAATTGTAAATGCGGATCCGGTATTTGTCACGCCAGTACACACCGTCTATTTTTTCCTGCAGAGCTGAGTTATAAGCATCATCAAAATACAGGCTCCGGATATGGTATCCGCCGTCCGGGCCTGCATTACGGTCCAGATCCAGGACGGAACCCAGGACGTTTCGCAGATACACCGTATCGCCCGGATTGATAAAATATTTCAGTTCATGCCGAAGGTTCTCTTCAGGCTGCGGATTGGATGAACGCAATGTTTCCTCACCTCCTACCCGAAGATCCGTTTGACATCCGGATCATTTTCATTCTTTTCAAAGTATTCCATAAAGTGCTTTTTCATCCATTCCGGCCGGTTTGTCATGTAGGTACGGAAGCGTTCCACATGCTTTTTCCATTTATCCACACTGCCGTTGGATGTCCATTTGGCATAATGGGCAGGCATTTCCGGTTCCATAGCCGCCACATATTCATCGATCCGGGCATTTACCTTCTGGACATTGAAGGTATTCTGGACGTGATAGGCCAGACGGTCGAAGAACAATTGACGCATGGTCTGGTTCTCAATCAGGCGGCGGAACAGGATATTTTCAAACGCTTTGCCAACACCGGTGCCCTCCGGGTTCAGATAACCGCGGAATACGTTCCAGTCAATGGCACGGGTCTGGTTCGGCAGGCTGCCGGTATTGCAGGCCCAGTCCAGGTCGAACAGGATCCATTTCCATTTGGAACCTTCCGTGGGGAGTTTATAGAACTTGATATTGCCGTTGTCGGAGTTTCCGACATACATTTCCATGATCTGATAGTCGAAATAATTCTCCACATCCACACGGTCGGTAACATATTTTAGCTTTTCGTCCGTATTCAGGGAGTTTTCCTTCAGCCAGTCGATCAGGGCACGATACTCCTTATTGGAACCGTTCAGGGTACGGGAATTCGCCTCAATAATATCGATTTTATCGATGAGTTCAGGATCCGTAAGCCCTTCATGGGACGCGATCATGTATTTGTTCACGCGTTCGCGCATGTTGTACTGGCCCCAGTACTGCCCGTTGATGTATACAACACACAGCACAGATTCCTGATGCAGAACGCCCGTTCCGTCCGTAAGGGATGTCAGAAGGGAATCGCGCATGCGGGCGCGGTTGCAGTCCTGCCCGGTATTCCGGAGTACAAAGGCTTTGTATTCATCCAGTTCCAGATCCGGGAACAGTTTGGCACGGAACCGGTTGTCGCCGTACTCGTTGCGGGCATAGACCGCGAACGTTTTCTGGTCTTCTGCCCGGGAATACTGGCCGTTCAGTTTGATTCCTGCATCCTGGCTGAGCAGGAGTTTGCCGTTGTCAAAGATTTCCACATGTACGGGCCGCTCCCAGTTTTGCCAGAAGTTTGCCCCTTTATGCGGGAATGTTTCAGTCCAGCCGGGTCCCTTGGCATAGATGCCTTTTTCCTCGGAAAAAAGGTTGTCGGATTCGGTTACCAGGGATACGATCCGGACACCATGGGAAATCCCCATAAAATATGTAGAGGTCGCAATATCGGAGGTAAGATAGCCTTCACGCATGGCAACCGCCCGTACGGCTGTCGTGCCGGTGATATCCAGAGGACCTGTATAGGTTTCGGAAGAAGCCTTCGGTTCCGATGCGTTCAGGGTGTAGTGGATCGTCTCTCCATCCCTGGCCTGGATCCCGACGCGGAGGGAACCGTTATACATCCCGCCGGGCGTATCAAAAACCGGGGTTTCACAGATCCCCAGGTAATAAGTTCCGTTGCTCTGTCCGGGTGTTGCGGACGCAAAATAATAGTTGCCCGTCATGGCATCGTCCCGTCCGTATGCGATATCGTGCGGAAGTACGGGAACAACAACCCGGTCAACTATTCTGCGGTCAGGATCACTGAGCATGACCGTATTGACGTCGCCTTTGGAGAGGTTGAAATTCGTCTGGAAAATCCCGTCATGTGCGGAGTTCGCACCATTCAGATAAACAGTCAGGGAAGCCCCGGGCTGCAGGGTATAATCCGGAAAAACCCATTTCCCGCGGCGGGTAGGCTTGTCCGTCAGGGCATAATCCTTGAGATTAATGGGCGCCGCGGAAACGTTGCGGATCTCCAGGTAGTCGGGAGAAGTATTGTTCAGCGCTTCTACCTTATAGGAAGTCGAGGTGGATACCTCCGTGATCAGAAGGCCCGCGCTCTGTGCAGAACGGATCTGATCCAGGCGCATCGACTGGGCGCTTTCCTCCGTATTGGCCTTGCCCGGGGTACCCTCGGTAAAGATCACATATTCGGTATCGGAGCCATCCTTAAGTCCGTAGCTTCTGTCGTCCGCCATTTCCGGATAAGTCACCCGGCAGAGAACCCGTCCGGATGCATCGGAAAGAAGAACCGTTTCCCCGCTGGCAGCAAGCTTGAAGTTGGTATGCAGTTCGGGCAGTTCCCGTCTGTCCAGTTTGCTGCAGTAAACCAGCAGGTAGGAATGGGGATCTATGGAGACGTTCCCGAACTGCCAGCGCAGGGGGTTGTCCTCATGGTCGCTCAGGTAGTAATCTTTCAGATTGATCGGGGCGTTTCCTTTGTTATAAATTTCAATCCAGTCATAATAGAGGGCATCGGAAGCGGCAATCGTAGATGCATTGGCCGGCATGATTTCCGAAATGACCAGATCAGATGCAACCGGTGTCCGGGAATCGAGATAAGACTGATGTCCGGCAGGCCCGTTCGGGAAACCTGGGGAATAATCATCCGTAATTGTATAGGAACCGGCGATCGAAGCGATGGACTGATTTGAAGCGGCGCCGGAACAGGCAACGGATCCGACTACAGTACCGGAACTGTTGAACAGGAAGAGGGTTTCTCCTTCGGATACCTTGAAGGTTGCATGGAAGGACTTTTCATTGCTCTGCGCTTTCCCGTCCAGATAGACCAGGAGATATTCGTCCGGCTGCATCTCGTAACTGGGGAGGGGATACTTATTGGTCTGCTTCTCATCATCGCTTAACGCATACCCTTTCAGGTTGACGGTGTTCTTCCCGTTGTTGTGCAGCTCCACCCAGTCGGGATATCCGCCTTCATCATCCATAACGGCAAACTGGTTGGAATACATAACCTCACTGATGTGCAGGGCGCTGTCACTGTTGGTACTACCGCGTTCGGAATAATTCTGTGCCTCACGGCCGCCGAAGATCAGGATCAGGATAACCGCCAGGACAATAATCGCCACAAGCAGCAAAAGGGATGTAAGCTTTTTATTCATTCTCTTCCTCCGCCAAATACATGCTGGGATACAGGATGGAAACATCCATATATGTATAGGACGCCCTTCCGGGCAGAAATGTTCGCAGTAAATGGGATAACAGGAACCGGAAACAAGGGATCCCCGTCACGGTACTTGCGCATCCGCCTTGACCATACTATAATATACCAAAATTTGCCCGGCAGGGAAAGACGGAAAAACACACTTCCGGGAATTTCTGCCGGATTGGAAACATTTCCGGACGCACCCGCGTTTAGTCTGTGTGGTTTCCATGAGAGAATCCGCATGATCAAGTACCGAACATCGATTTGGAGGTTCAACATGAAATATATGAGACGTATTCTAACCGGGATTCTTTGCTTATCCCTGCTGCTTTGCCTGCTGCCGGCCGCATCCCTGGCCAAACCCGTATCGGGTTCCTTTATTGCCATGGGCGGTGACCTGACGGAGAAAGAAGCAGAAAAGGTAATGGATCTTCTGGATGTAGATGACAATAATATCGAAC
>JAFPSR010000028.1 GCA_017413675.1 Clostridia bacterium
CATCCAGTTCCCCGGCCGGCATGGAGAAGGGGTTGTGGCAGAATTCGAGTTCGCCGGATTCTTCCCCGATTTCATACATCGGGAAATCCACGATCCAGCAGAACGCGTACTGTTCCTTATCGATATGGTTGGGAAGGACGGCGCCGAAGGTTTTGATCAGGGTTCCGGCTGCCTTCTGGGCGGTTTCCAGTTTCCCGCTGGCAAGAACGACCAAAGTGTTCTTTTCCAGGTGCAGGGCTTCCACAATCTGTTCTTTCACGGGATTTACGAACTTGGCAATGCCGCCGACGATCTCCCCGTTCTCATCCATCCGGAACCAATAGCCTTTTTCTCCGGATACGATTTCTGCATCCGCGATGGTTTTGTCGATGAACTTCCTGGATTCATGGAAATCGGAAATGCACACAGCCTTGATTGTATTCCCGGCGAAAGGTCCAAACCCGGAATCCTTCAGGATCTCCGTAACATCGGTTACTTTCAGGTCAATCCGCAGATCAGGCTTATCGGATCCGTAGGTTTCCATCGCTTCTGTATAGGGGATACGAAGGAACGGGGCGTCGGAAGCACGATTGTATTTTCCGTACTTGGCAAAAATGGGCGGCAGGACATCTTCGAGGACCGCAAATACGTCTTCCTGGGAAGCAAACGCCATTTCCATATCCAGCTGATAGAACTCCCCGGGGGAACGGTCTGCACGGGCGTCTTCGTCCCGGAAACAGGGGGCGATCTGGAAATAGCGATCAAAGCCGGAAGCCATCAGCAGCTGCTTGAACTGCTGGGGTGCCTGCGGCAGGGCATAGAACTTGCCGGGATGGTTGCGGGCGGGCACCAGATAGTCCCGGGCACCTTCCGGGGAAGAAGCCGTCAGGATCGGGGTGGTAATCTCCATAAAGCCATGTTCGATCATGGATTGGCGCAGGGCGGCAACCACCTGGCTGCGCAGGATGATATTCTGCTTGACTTCGGGATTGCGCAGATCCAGATAACGGTATTTCAGACGGGTTGCTTCATCCGCTTCCCGGCTGTGGTTGATCTGGAAGGGAAGTTCATTGTACCTGCAGCGTCCCAGTACCGTCACATTGGAAACCACAACTTCGATATCCCCGGTAGGCAGCTTGGGATTCTTGCTTTCACGTTCCCGTACGGTTCCTTCGATCGAGACGGTGGATTCCTTGGTAATGTTCTTGACCTGGGCAATAATATCCGCATCTTCGGATACAAACTGGGTAGTTCCGTAAAAGTCACGCAGGACGATGAACACGAGTTCACTGCCGACTTCCCGGGTATTCTCGAGCCATCCGACCAGCTTCACGGACTTGCCGGCGTCGGACAGACGCAGTTCCCCGCAGGTATGGGTTCTGGACTGAATCATATGGAGAATTCCTCCTTGGAATGATGTAGATCGTGCATTACGAAAAGATACTGAATGGGGCCGGAAAACAGATCCAAAAACCGATATTCAGTATACCCATCTTACTAACGGACGGGAAGAACTGTCAAGCAAAGGAAGGTTAATTCGGAAGGTTTTGCGGCCATCCCGGTTCCTTGCAAAGCGTTTTGTGTTTTGTTATACTCAGTTCATTGATTTGGGAATAAAGAGAGGTTCCAGTCTTGCGTTTTGAAGTTCTGAAAGAAGACCCCCGGAGCGGTGCCAGGGTCGGGCGGCTGCATCTGACACACGGATACGTGGATACCCCGATCTATATGCCGGTCGGCACCCAGGCTACCGTGAAAGCCATGACGGTTCCGGACCTGAAAACCATCGGGACTCAGATCCTTTTATCCAATACCTACCATCTGTATCTCCGTCCCGGCCAGGAACTTGTCCGGGAAGCCGGCGGTCTGCATACCTTCATGAACTGGGACCGGCCGATCCTGACGGATTCCGGCGGGTTCCAGGTGTTCAGCCTCGGTAAAATGCGGAAGATCACGGAAGAGGGCGTGA
>JAFPSR010000029.1 GCA_017413675.1 Clostridia bacterium
CCCCTTCGCCGCCGTCCACGGCGATGATGCAGCCGGTGGTGAACTGAGCCGCGGCGAAGAAGGCGACCGCCTCGGCCACCGCCTCCGGCGTCGGTCGGCCGAGCGGAGTAAGGCCCGCCTTCACATAGATGCCGTCACCGTCGCTTCCCAGGTAAATCTTCCCGTCTTCATCCTCGGCCATGCAGAGAATCATCGCCTTGCAGAGTCCATCCTCCGGCGTAAAGCTCTTTACCGGTTTTTCCCCTTCAAAGAGCGCAATGCCCCCTGTGGTGGCCACAGCAAGCGACCCGTCGCCGCGCTCGAGTATTGTCCTGCAGTAATTGGACGGAAGTCCCTTTTCTTCATTGAATATCTCAACGTCCCCGCCCGGCGACAGTTTCAGCAGGGGGACGTTGGTATCGTAGGTACAGAACCACAGGTTTCCCCGGCTGTCTTCTTCGATATCCCGTATGCGGGCATCCTTCAGGTATTCCTCCAGCGGAGACCTGATTGGCCTGCAGCCGGAATCCAGCACAACAAGTCCGGTATCTGTCCCGATATACAGTTTTCCGTCCTTCATGCAGGTGGTGTTGACAACACGGTCAGTCACTCCCGCGATCCTGGTGAGATCGGAAAACATGCTGCGGGAAAGCTTCATGGCGCCGATACGGGTCGAGGTAAACCAGAGATTTCCCTCATAATCCTCCGTAACCGTATGGATGGAAGCTGTCATGGGAACAGTCGACAGCTTCCGGAATTCACCGTTCCCCTCGGAACAGTAAATCCCGTTGTCACCCAGGATCCACGTCTTCCCGTCCGCAAAGCATATATTGTTGACCGCCCCTATCCCCGTCAGGTTTATCTGTCGGAATGAAGAAAGAGGTTCGCCGATCCTGCCGTGAAAGAGCAGATCCGACTTGGTTCCCAGATAAATAAAACCCTCGTTTTCCCTGTCCGGGGCAGCGCAGTTTACGCCTGTGCCGAGTTCCTCCGCTGTCCGGTCTTCCAGAATCCTGCCATCTTTATAGCAGAACATATCGGCGTCGCCCGCGATGCCCCAGATGCCGGAACCGGAGTCTTCTGTCAGCTTGTAGGTCTGTATGTTTTTTACTCTTTCATCTTCCACCGGGACCACTGTTCCGGTTTCCCGGTCCAGAATGCACAGGCCGGCGCCGGAGCCTACGAGCAGCCTGCCGTCCCCGTTGTCCTGTATGCTGCGGACAGAAAGGGAGGGAAGTCCTGATTCCTCGCCGTAGCAGGTATAGTTCCAATCCGCGTCCATGTGGATCATTCCCCTGTCATTGGTTCCGATCCAGAGACTGCCGTCCTCCCTGTCCGCATAGAGGCTTGCCACACTGGTGATTTCCGGCAGACGCACCAGGTCCTGTCCTTCCTTGCGCAGAAGGCCGCCATAACATCCTATGTAAATGAACCCGTCATTTGTCTGCGCGACAGCATTCGCCTCGGAGAGCGGGTATCCCGTGGAAACATCATAAAGCACGGCCACGTGGTCCGCTTCCTCGGGCAGCTGCATCATGTCTTCGTCCGCCCTTGCAGGGAGGCAGAAGAATACGGCCAGCATCGCGCACAGAACCGCAAGAAAGCCCATTTTCCGGAAAACTGTTCTTTTCATCTTCTGCTCCCTGTTATCAGATTTGTTTTTTTCTACCTGTATCAGAATGTATCCGCCAGTTCCAGCGTATACTCTTCATTCATCCTGCGGCAGACACTGATAAAATCATCCAGCGGAATATCGTGAATCTGCCGGTTGTTTCCGCGCATATTGACGGAAACGGTACCTTCCGCGGCTTCCTTGTCGCCGACTACAAGAATATAGGGATCCTTATAGTTCTTGTAGGTCTTGATCTTTTCCTTCATATTCTTGTCGGTATAATCCACCTCAAAGCGGATATGCGCCCTGCGCAGCTTATCGGCGATAGCCTCCGCGTAGGCGTTGTGCTCCGGACGGATAGGAACGATGCCGACCTGCACCGGGGACAGCCAGAAGGGGAATGCGCCCTTGAAGTTCTCGATCAGGATTCCGATGAAGCGCTCCATGGATCCGAAGATAGCCCTGTGGATCATAACCGGCCTCTTCTGGGTTCCGTCCTGCGCCACATACTTCAGGTCAAAGTTC
>JAFPSR010000030.1 GCA_017413675.1 Clostridia bacterium
GAAGCGAACATTCCTTCGATATCTTCGGGAGACGTTTCCTGCCTTACGAGAACGACCTTTTCTTTATTGTTCTTAACAGCGTCCTTTGCCTTTTCAGCAGTAAAATATACTTTTCCGCAAGCCGCTCCGGGAGATGCCGGAAGTCCTTGCGCAACTGATTTGGCGACCTTGAGAGCTTTTGCCTCAAACTGGGGATGAAGGAGCGCGTCAAGCTGCTTCGGCTCAACTTTAAGGAGCGCTTCGTCAACGGAAATAAGTCCCTCGTCAACGAGATCGACCGCTATCTTCAACGCGGCAGCGGCTGTTCTCTTGCCGTTTCTCGTCTGAAGCATATAGAGTTTTCCGTTTTCGATCGTGAATTCCATATCCTGCATATCGCGGTAATGGTTTTCGAGACGGTCGCAGATGCTGACAAACTGTTCGTAAACTTCAGGCATAACCTGAGCCAGCTGGTCAATGGTCTGGGGGGTGCGAACGCCGGCTACGACGTCTTCGCCCTGGGCGTTCATCAGAAACTCACCGAAGAGTTTCTTTTCGCCGGTGGCGGGGTTTCTGGTAAAGGCAACGCCGGTACCGGAGGTATCGCCCATGTTGCCGAATACCATCATCTGTACGTTGACCGCGGTTCCCCAGGAAGAGGGGATATCGTTCATGCGGCGGTAGTAGATGGCGCGGGGGTTATCCCAGGAACGGAATACGGCCATCACAGCGCCCATCAGCTGCTCTCTCGGATCAGAGGGGAAATCCACACCCTTCTTATCCTTGTATTCCGCTTTGAACAGGCGGGCCAGTTCTTTCAGGTCGTCAGCGTCGAGTTCGGTGTCCAGTTTTACACCCTTCTTTTCCTTCATTTCGTCGATCAGCTTTTCGAAGTAGGACTTGCCGACTTCCATAACGACGTCGCTGTACATCTGGATGAAACGGCGATAGCTGTCATAAGCGAAACGGGGATTGCCGGTCTTCTTGGCGAATGCCTCGACGACCTCATCATTCAAACCCAGGTTCAGGATGGTATCCATCATGCCGGGCATGGAAGCACGGGCGCCGGAACGGACGGAAACCAGCAGCGGGTTCTCCAGATCACCGAATTTCTTGCCGGAAATCTCTTCCAGCACGGCCAGGTTCTTATAAATTTCGGCCTGGATTTCTTCGTTGATCTTCTGCCCGTCTTCATAATACTGGGTACAGGCTTCTGTGGTAACGGTGAATCCCTGCGGAACAGGCATTCCCAGACTGGTCATCTCGGCGAGGTTGGCACCTTTGCCGCCGAGCAGGTTGCGCATGTTTGCATTGCCTTCGCTGAAAAGGTAAACATACTTTTTCGACATTCTGCGACCTCCATGATTTTTGCGTTTATGCGTTCTTTTGTGTATCTATAACCATAAGCTGTTCTGAAGAACAGAACATTCTGCATCACAACCTCTGCATTATACCCGAATTCCAGTAAAAATGCAAGAAATGCTTCGTTAACATCCGAAAACTTTTTACTCTTTTCCGGCTGATCCCCTGCCGGCTTCCGCAAACGAGGGATCCATCCTCCGGATCACATTCCAGGAGGGAAATTCCCTCTCAAAATGATAGGCGGCGTACAGCCCGGCCAGCTCCATCGCCCCGACCGTCACCCCGGGCAGGGGCATGTCGGCGATATCCCGGCAAGTGCGCAGGCAGCGGAGCGATTCTTCGGAAATCCGCCTGGCATAAGGGGAGCAGCGGGCACAGATCAGCCCGCCGTGCTCGATGGAAAAACGGTCGGCATCCCGGTCCCCACAATGGACGCAGCCGGACAGGTTCGGATAAAACCCGCCTTTCCGGAACAGGAACATCAGCAGCGGCACAGCAACGCTTTTCGGTTCCATCCCTTCCCGGAGCAGGAACATGGCCCGCAGGACCGCTTCATACAGTTCCTCGTCCTCTTCCTGCTGGGGAACGGCCGCTTCACAGACCGCGCACAGGAACCCGGCATAGGCAACTGCCAGGGGATGCACCCGCAAGTTATACAGGCTGTCCATCAGGCTGACCTGCCGGACAAAGAGGTTCTGCCCCCGGCTTTCCAGGATCATTTCCGCCAGGCAGAATACGTCGGTCACCCCGAACAGGCGGTTCTTCGGCTTCCGGGCCCCTTTTGCCCCCGCGTGCAGGATCCCCGCCTCCTTGGTCAGGAGGGTCAGCATCCGGTCCTCTTCCCCGTAATCGGAAACGCGCAGGATCAGTGCATGCACCTTGGTGATTCTGTCCATATTTCCTTATCCGTTGCTGCCGTCATATCCCAGGGTTTTCAGGTCTTCCGCACGGTTTCTCCAGTCCGTCCTGACCTTCACCCACAATTGCAGGTTGACATGGGCATCCAGGAGCTTCTCGATGTCGGCGCGGGCTTCCTGCCCGATCTGCCCGATCATGGAGCCCCTCCTGCCGATGATGATTCCCTTATGGGTATCCTTCTCACAGATGATATTCGCATGGACCGTTACGGTCTTCCCCGTGCCCTGGCCTTCGATCTTCAGGATCTCGACCCCGATGCCGTGCGGTACCTCGTCATTCAGGTGGCGCAGGGCCTTCTCCCGGATAATCTCGGCGATCATGATCCTTTCCGGCTGGTCCGTAATCATGTCGTCCGGGAAATACTGGGGGCCTTCCGGCAGCGCTTCCACCATCAGGGTGCGCAGGGTTTCCATCCCGTCCCCCTGCAGGGCGGATACGGGCACGATTTCATCCAGAGGGTATTGTGCAAATGAGGCAATCACGCCTGCCAGTGTTTCCTTGCTGACCAGGTCGCACTTGTTGACGGCCAGGATTTTCTTCACTTTGGCATGGCTGTACTTTTCCACGAGCTTCCGGTCATATTCCCGGATATCCGAAGCATCCACCATGATCAGGAGCAGGTCCATTTCGTCCAGCGCATCCCGGGTAGCCTTCACCATATACTCGCCCAGCTTCGTCCTGGGTTCGTGCAGGCCGGGAGTATCCAGGAAGACGATCTGCCAGTCTTCGGAGGTTACAACACCCATGATCCGGCTGCGGGTAGTCTGCGCTTTCGGGCTGACAATGGCGACCTTCTCCCCCACAAAGGCATTCATGAGTGTGCTTTTCCCGACATTGGGCCTTCCCAGGATCGGGATGAATCCGGATTTATAGTTCTTTTTCTGCATGTTTTTCCTTTTTCTTTCCTGTATTTCCGTCAGCCGGGCCGGGATCATTCCCGGGCCAGTCCCAGTTTTTCCATGGTTTCCTCTTCACGCCTGCGCATGATCTCCTTATCCTCCTGCGCTTCGTGGTCATAGCCCAGCAGGTGGAACAGGCCGTGCGCACAGAGATACCCGATCTCCCGTTCGAAGGAGTGCCCGTATTCGGCAGCCTGTTCCCGGCATTTCGGTACGGATACCACCAGGTCACCCAGCAGGATCTCCCCCGTTTCCGGGTCCACATCCTCCGGGTGCGTTTCCTCATGCGGATCATAGGCAAGCAGCGGGAAGGACAGGACATCCGTCGTGCTGTCCACATTCCGCCAGGTCCGGTTGATCTTCCGCATGTTTTCGTCATCCGTCAGGGTAACGGACAAACTGACACGGTCCGTCATATGGTCTGTTTCCAGGGCACACCGGAGCACCTTCTCGATCTGCGTATGCAGGGTCGAAAGATCCTCCAGCCCGTATTCGTCAATAAACTCAATTGTCAAGGGTAGTAACCGCCTTTATTCTTTTTCCGTCTGTTCGGGAAGGGCTTCCAGCTGCCCGTTCTGGTTCAGGGAAGGATATTCGATCCGTTCATGGTACATGGAAGAAACCGTTTTGCAGAACGAATCCTCGATGAGCTGGATATCCTTCAGGGTCAGGGGCGCATCGGAAAGCTGTCCTTCCGCAATCCGGTCGGAAATCAGTTTATGGATAAACGTCCGGATCGATTCCGGGGTGCGGGTCTTCATGGTCCGGGTCGCGGCTTCCACCGTATCCGCCAGGGCCACAATGGCGATCTCCCGGGTGGACGGCTTCGGGCCCGGATAGGTATAGTCCGAAATCTGGACTTCCTTGCCGGTTTCCTCAGCTTCCTTCTTCGCCTTTACATAGAAGTACGCCTGCTGGGTCGTCCCGTGGTGCTGGCGGATGAAATCCACGATTTCCCGGGGCAGTTTGGCCTTCTGCGCCAGTTCCGCGCCTTCCGTAACGTGCGCCTTTAATATCGCCGCGGAAACTTCCGGGGACATCCGGTCGTGCGGGTTGTCCTCCGTCAGCTGGTTCTCCTTGAAGAACGCCGGACGGTTCATTTTCCCGATGTCATGATAGTACGCCCCGGCCCTGACCAGCAGCGTATCGGCGCCGATGGCATCGGCAGCGGCTTCCGCCAGGTTGGCAACCATCAGGGAGTGCTGGTAGCTGCCGGGGGCTTCCGTCTGCATGCGTCGGAGGAGGGGCTGGTTGGAATTACTCAGTTCCAGCAGTTTCTGGGATGTCAGGAGCGTAAAGACCATCTCGAGCACTGGCAGGAGACCGATCGACAGGATCCCGGAGAGGAAACCGCCGACAATGGCATACATGGCATTGGTGAGAACCGCCGTGATGGAGTTGTTGATCAGGGCGCCCGCCGCCAGGACGGCAACGGCATTCAGTCCGCCCATCACCAGGCCGGCCAGCACGAAGGTGGTGCGATGCTGGGAACGGGAGATAATGGCAATGGCGATCGTGCTGGAGAAGAGCGTCATGATCAGGAGCGGGAATGCGGAGGAAGAAAGAATACCTTCATCCGAGAACGCGATGATGCACACGCAAAGGACCACAATCGTATTGATGATCTGCGCCAGCCGCCTGTGCAGGAGGACCGCAATCAGCAGGACCGCCAGCTGGACCGGGATCACATAGGCATTGAACTCCTTCAGGAGCGTGGCAATGCCGATCGTGATGAGCATGATCACGACGTACAGAAGCGTCTTTTTCTTGGAAACCCGGACATCCGGGTAGAACATTTCAATGCACAGTTCCAGGCTGACCCACATCAGCAGGATCAGGAGCCCCAGCCCCCAGTACAGGCTGCTGTCGCCCCGAGCATCCTGGACGATGCCCAGTTTCTTCATCATCGCATACTGCGCTTCGGTAACCACCTCGCCCTGCATGACGATGTTCTGCCCCTTCTTGTACATGACGGGGGCCACATTCTTCATGGCCTCTTCCTTGGCCAGATTGGTCGCATCCTCATCCAGGAAGACATTCGCCCGGATTACCGAATCCAGGACCGCTTTCCCCAGTTTTTTCAGGCTCCCGGTCCGGACGGTACTGTCAATGCGGACCGTCGCGTCCCGAAGGACTGTTTCCACCCGGTCCTCGGAAAGGCCTTCCGAAGAACCCATGCTCTCCGAAAGAATGGAAAGCAGGATGGTTCTGAGTTCATCCAGGTCGGTTTCATTCCCGGTAATGATCTCGGAGATCTCTTCGTTGGAGATATCCTGCAGCGCCTGATGCTTATCCCGCAGGATCGACAGGGTCGAGGCCGGGGGAATGTACATGGTCGGCGCCGGGGCGGACGGAACGGGGTGCGGGGTTGCCGTCGGGACGGATACCGTTGCCAGAGGAGGCAGGCTTCCCCCATCGTCCTGGCTCTGCACCGGCGTACTGGTCGGCGTCGGGACCGGTGTCGGAGGAACCGGCGTGGGCTTCGCCTTCTGCGCCACATAATCATCATGGAGCACGATGATATCGTCGCACAGGCTGTCAATCTGCTGGACGGCGGCATCCGTCAGGGAATCATCCCTGCTGTAGATCGCAATGACCTGGTCTGCCGCATTCTGCTGCTTGATCAGCGTCGCAACCTCATCTTCCACATCCTTGGTCGCCGTGATGGTCTGGGATGCGATCTCCCCGACCCGCAGGCTGTGCCTTTTCGGGACAGCCGCGGATAATGTTATGACAAAGATCAGGACAAAGCCCAAAAAGGAGATCAGACAGGTATGGAATCTTTTATTGGATAAAAACCGAGGCATCCGGAAACGTCTGCGGCGTTTCGCTTTTCCGGCCATATGCACTCCTCCTTTTTCCGGCCTTTCCTTCGTTAATGGTCAAACCTTTTTTCGTACTTGTCGTAGGCTTTGACAATCGCCTGCACCAGTTCATGCCGGACAACATCCCGGTGCGACAGATTGACAATGGCGATATCATCCACGTTGCGCAGGACATCCACTGCCTGCCTAAGGCCACTGGCTTTGCCGCCCGGCAGGTCGATCTGCGTAACGTCGCCCGTAATAATGACCTTGGACCCGGAGCCGAACCGGGTCAGGAACATTTTCATCTGTTCCGTTGTCGTGTTCTGCGCCTCATCCAGGATTATAAACGAATCATTCAGGGTCCTGCCGCGCATATAGGCCAGCGGGGCCACTTCGACGATTCCCCGTTCCACCAGCTTCATATAGTTGTCGACACCCATCAGGTCATACAGGGCGTCGTACAAAGGCCTCAGGTACGGGTCCACCTTGTTCTGCAGGTCCCCGGGCAGGAAACCCAGTTTTTCCCCGGCTTCCACGGCCGGCCGGGTCAGGACAATCCGTTCCACTTCCTTGTTTTTATAGGCAACGACCGCCATTGCCATCGCCAGGTAGGTCTTCCCCGTACCGGCGGGGCCGATACAGAAGGTCACGGTGTTTTCCTTGATCGCTTTCACATAGTTTTTCTGTCCCAGGGTTTTGCACCGGATCTGTTTTCCCCGGTGGGTAATGGCAACCACGTCCTGCATGATCGAGTCGATCATGTCCGCGTTGCCTTCCCGGGCCAGTTCGACCGCGTACCGGATCCGGCTCTTGTCGATCGGCTCCCGGCGCTTGACCATGCCCAGGAGCTTGTCCAACACCGTTTCCGCCAGATGGACAGAACCCTCGTCCCCCGCAATGTGGATTTCCCCTTCCCGGGCCATAATCTGCGCCCCGGTCTGTTCCATCACAACCTGCAGGTTTTCATCAAAAGACCCGAACAGTCTCGAGATCTCTTCCACCGAATCAACGGCCATCGTTCTGATTACATGTAATTCGTCGTTCAAGAAAATCCTCCCATACCCAAGCGTGGAACCCCTGCCGGCGGAACCCGGCAGATCTGCATATTATCACATCTTTATCATACGCAATTCCCTCCTTTTGTCAATCTTCCGGAAGCCCTGCAGGGCTGTCCGGACCGGCCCCATAAAAAATCCCCCGATATACGCCCTCGGGCGCATATCGGGGTCCGTTGTCTTATGGCTGCTGCCTTCCTATCCGGCGTACACTTCCGTTACGCCGGTCTGCCGTACATCCAGGACCGTGCAGGCATTCTCCCCGAACAGGGATTCCATGTACTCCGTATAGCCTTTGAGAAGCACATCGGGTACAAAAGCAAGAATTGTTCCCGCAAAACCGCCCCCGTGGACACGGCAGGTCCCGTTTTCCCCCAGGAAACGCTTGGAGGCCTCCAGCGCTACGGAAAGCGCCTGTTCCCGGGAACCGGGCACGAATACATTCTGCAGACAGTTCTGGGAGCTTTCCCCGGACAGACGGATCTGGCAAAGGAATCCGGGGAAATCATCCGCAAGCACCGCCTTTTCCAGGGCATCCACCCGGTCGTTCTCATCGAAGAAATGCAGGGCGCGCAGGACCGCCCGGTCCCCTGCCGTCTTTCGCAGGGACGGGATGTTCCCAAGCACCTGTTCCCTCGTGGTCTCCCGGAGGACTTCCACCCCGAGCGCCTGTGCCACGGCGTGCATTTCCGCGGGGATCGCCGCATACTGGTCCGTCAGGTCGTCATGGCCGGAGCGGGTGGAAACCACGCACATCTGGTATCCCTTCTGCGCGAAGTCGATCGGGAGGGTCTGCGGGACCACATCCGCTGTACGGAAATCCAGTTTGGTCAAGCCCCCGATACTGCACGCCGCCTGGTCCATCAGGCCGCAGGGTTTCCCGAAATACCGGTTCTCGGCAAACTGGGCTTTTTTCGCCCGCTCGATCCCGGTAAAGAATCCGCCGTTCCCCATCGCTTCCGCAATATAGGAGATCAGCACCTCGAACGCTGCCGAAGAGGACAGTCCCGAGCCGGATGCGACCAGGGAATCCACACAGATCTGCAGTCCGCAGAGCGGTTTCCCCGCATCCCGGATCCCCCGGAGCACCCCGCGGACCAGGGCTGCCGTCGTATTCTTTTCCTCCGGATGGACCTCCAGGTCCCGGATGCTGATGTTGACCGGGTGCTTATAGCCCCGGGAGTACAGCTGGACAAACGGCTCCCCCGTTGCCTTTACTGCCGCGATGGTGTCCAGCGTGATCGCCGCGGCAACCACTTTTCCGTTATTGTGATCGGTATGGTTCCCGATTATTTCCACCCGTCCCGGGGCAGAGAAAAAACGAAGCTCCTCTTCCCGGCTGTGATAGAGGGAAACATGCCAGGCTGCAAGGTCCCGCCATCTTTGGGACGCTTTTCCCGCGTCCGCATGTTTTCCGTATAAAGTTTCCCACTGGTTCCGGATCTGTTCCCTGTTTTCCTCAAATAACATCATCCGATCCCCTTTCGCATTTCGATACCCCCATTATGGAAACTCCCTTTTTCCCCGTCAAGTCTTTTACACAATTCTCCTAGAGACTTTGGAATATTCCATGGTATAATGGAAAAAAATCTTTGGAGGTTTCTATATATGGCATACAGGATTGATACCAACTGCGTACAGGCAGGCTGGAATCCCAAGAAGGGAGAACCCCGGGTCATCCCCATCGTCCAGAGCACTACCTTTGCCTATCCCACCGGTGAATCCATGGGAAAACTGTTTGACCTGGAAGAGGATGGCTTCTTCTATTCCAGGCTGGCCAATCCCACCGTTTCCTATGTGGAAGCCAAGATCGCCGCGCTGGAAGGCGGCGTCGGAGCCATGCTCTGTTCCGCGGGCCAGGCAGCATCCCTGATCAGCGTACTGAATATCGCCCATGCCGGCGACCATGTGATCTCCGCCTCGGCCATCTACGGCGGGACGTTCAACCTGTTCAACAAAACCTTCCGCGAAATGGGGATCGAATTTGATTTCGTCGGCCCGGACGCATCCTATGAGGAGATTACAGCCCTGATCCGTCCGAATACCAAGTGCATTTTCGGCGAAACCCTGTCCAACCCTGCGCTGGAAGTCTTCGATTTCGACGTATTCTCCAAGGCAGCCCATGACAACGGGATCCCCCTGATTATCGACAACACGTTCCCCACCCCGATCAACTGCCGGCCCTTTGAGCACGGGGCGGACATCGTCGTCCACTCCACGACGAAATACATGGACGGCCATGCGGTTGTCCTGGGCGGCTGCATCGTGGACAGCGGGAATTTTGACTGGAGCAACGGGAAGTTCCCGTTCCTGACCGAACCGGATGAAAGCTATCACGGCACCGTATATACCGAACAGTTCGGAAAATCCGCCTACATCGTCAAGGCCCGCGCCCAC
>JAFPSR010000031.1 GCA_017413675.1 Clostridia bacterium
CCGAGAGTAGATGTCGAAAGAGTTTAGGCAGTACTCATGGAAGGGACCATAGACCCAAACCAACCGAAACGCCGTATGCCGAAGACGGCACGTACGGTGTTGTGGGAGGACGGGGGTTAGCCACCCCCTCCTACCCGATTGGGAAAAGATGGGTGACGGGAAGGTTACAAGGCATTCCGGACGACATCGCCGAGAGCCTTCATTCCCTTGGTAATGGTTTCTTCGGAAGCGTTCGTGAAGTTCAGGCGAAGGGTGTTCAGGTTGGTTCCGGGAACCGGATAGAAATGAGTCCCGGGAACATAGGCGACATTCGCTTCAATAGCCTGATTCAGAAGGTTTACAGCGTTGACGGCTTCCGGCAGAGTAACCCACACAAACATACCGCCGTCCGGCACGGTGTTTTTTACCCCTTCCGGGAAAAAACGGAATCCATCCAGCATGGCATCGAGCTGCTTGGTGTAACTTGCACGGATAGAGACAAGGTGTTCAGGCATATAGCCGTGGCGCAGATAGGCATCGACAAGCGCCTGGTCCAGGTTGGAGGTATGCAGATCGGAACTTTGTTTGGCAATCACGATTTTCCGCATCAATGTAGGATCGGAAACGACAATGGCGCCGACGCGCATACCGGGTGAAATGACCTTGGAATAGCTGGAACAGTAAATTACATGCCCGGCTGTGTCAAAGGATTTGATCGTGGGGAGCGCATCTCCGCGGTAACGCAGATCCCGGTACGGATCATCCTCAATGACAAAGAAATCATATTTTGCTGCCAGTTCGGCAATTTTCTGCCGGCGGGACAGGGCTAGGGTACGCCCGGTCGGATTCTGGAAATTGGGAATGACATAGAGAAGCTTCGGGTGTGTGGCGCGGATGGTTTCTTCCAGTGCCTCAATATCCAGACCGTCCTCATCCATTTTGCATGGGACCAGATTCGCCTGGTAAATCTGCATGGCCTGCAGGGTGCCCAGGAAAGTAGGGGCTTCCACTAAAATGGTATCTCCCGGGTTGATCAGGACTTTGGTTACCAGATCCATACCCTGTGTGGAACCGGTAACCGGGAGAATGGCATCGCTGGTGCACTCGATACCGGCGGTTTTCAGATATTCTGCGGTACTCTCCTTCAGCGGGGCATACCCTTCGGTCGCACCGTATTGCAGAATCGTACGGCCTGAAGCGGTCAGAACTTCGTCAGCCAGACGGGCCAGGGTTTCAGGCTCAAATGCGGAAGGGGCAGGGTTGCCGCCGGCAAAAGAGATGATGCCGGGCCGACGGAGCAGATGGAAAATATCACGAATGGCGGATCCGTTGATTCCGTCCATGCGGGAAGCAAACTGAATCTGTGACATGGAAAGCCTCCGAAAATCTGTTTTCTGCAGTATAGCACGCAGCGAGAATCCTAGTCAAACAAAGTGCAGCCGGCAGGAATGAAAAACAGTAAATGGCTGTTTCATACCGTGGAATCGTGTTTTTTTGTAAAGGAAAAGGAAAAAAGAAGAAAGAATGGTTGGAATTAAATGAAGGGATTAAAAACTGCATCATATATCTGCTGTTATTGCTGCGGAAAAAGATAAACTGAATCTATATATCGAAGTCTTAGAAGATGCGACAAAAAAACGGGATCCTCAACATTCAAAAAAGGATATTCCTTCGCTTGCAAAAAGAAGTTCACGCATGATAGTGTAATTTTATAAAATTGGCGCAAAAAGCTAATAATCCAGAACAGAAAAGAGGCGTTTTCTATGAAACAGCTAAAAGCAGCATGGACTGGCTTCAGACTGCCGGATACAGACCCCTGGGTCATGTATGAGAAGTACGCGAAAATCGGGTACAAGGGTCTGGACGGGGATCTTTCCTCCCTTCCGGGAGACCCCGTAGAAAACCTGAAAAGGTTCCATGATCTGGGCCTCGAAACCCTGTGCACCAGTGTCGGCCGCGGCAATGCCAAGGAAATTGCACAGGACAGAAGCAAGATTGATGAAATCGTCCGTCGTGCCGAATTCTATAACGTAACAAAGGTCAATATCGGATACAATTCCGTGATCAGCAGCTTTGGCAGTTACTATGGGAACAACGGCACCTATGACTCTATGATGTCGGACATCGACGATATGAATGCTATCGTCAAAGCCCTTGCAGACGAAGGGCTGGAGCCTATGTACCACAACCATTATCAGGAATTTACCGTACATTACAAAGGCGTTTCCGTTATGGATTATTTCCTGACGCAGGTTGACCCCCGCCTGAAGATTAAACTGGACGTCGGCTGGGTCTATGTCGGGGGCGTGGATCCCGTGGAATACATGGAAAAAGCCAAAGCCCGCATTGCGCTTCTGCACATCAAGGACTTTACTGAAATGATTCAGCCCAGATATCTGGTCAATGCGGACAAGGAAACGGATTTCGGCTTTACTGCTGTCGGAACCGGGAAACTGGATCTCAAGGGGATCTTTACGAAAGCACTGGAGATCGGTCAGGAGTGGGCGATTGCCGAGCAGGACCGTGAGCGTGTCCTGAAGTGGGAGGATGCAATCCTCTGCGGATACCTCAACATGAAAGAGACCGGTTTGGTCGAATAATACTCGAAGAAAGACCCCGGGCAGAATCTGCCCGGGGGGAAGCAATCTTGAAGGGAGTGTGTGCTCAATGTTTGTTCCGATGAAAGTGATTCTGGATGAGGCCTATAAGGGACGTTACGGCGTTCCGGCAGTACCTTCTGCCAACGAAATTCAGATCCGTGCTTCGATTGAAGCGGCGGTTCAGGCCAATTCCCCATTGATTTTCCTGACTAGCAACCGCGGACTGCCGGAATTCACGCACGGCATGATCCGTTATTTTGCCGAACAGGTGGATATTCCTGTTGCCATGTGCCTGGATCACAGCCCGTCTTTTGAAGACTGTGTGATGGGGATCCGGACCGGTGTTTCCGCCATCATGGCAGACCGTTCTATGCTTCCCTATGAAGAAAATGTAGCGCAGGTCAAGCAGCTGGCGGAAATCGCCCATGCGGCGGGCGTCAGCATCGAAGCTGAACTCGGACATGTCGGACAGGGTACGAACTATGCTGTGGACGGTGTATCCATGCTGACCGATCCGGAAGAGGCCAAACGGTTTATCGCCGATACCGGCGTAGACGGACTGGCGGTTGCCATCGGCACAGCGCATGGTACATATTCCGGCATCCCGAAACTGGACTTCGAACGTCTGGCTGATATTGATGCGGCCTGCGGCAAGCCCCTGGTCCTGCATGGCGGTTCGGGTTCCGGGGATGACAACATCCATCGTGCCTGCACCATGGGCATTGCAAAAGTCAACATTGTAACGGATGTACTGGCTGCAACCTATAAAGCCGTTCTGGACGGTGATTTCAGCGGGAATAAGGGACATCAGTTCTATCCTGCCCTGTCGCTGGCTACCAAGAACTGTGTGCTGCGCCTGTTTGACATTACCGGCTCCACCGGCAAAGCCAAAGCCTGCGGCGGCAATGCCAATGTCGGCAATGATGAGAAAAGTACAGAAGAAAAATAACTGACCGATAAGGAAAGGAACCTGGCAATGGAAAAGAAACACAATTTATCCATTACATTGTTCACGGTCGCCACTTCTCCGCTGCCCTACGCGGAGAAACTCAAAAAACTGCGCAAGATTGGATACCAGTCCATTCAGGGCGGTCTGCAGGCGGGAATGACGCTGGCAGAACATAAAGCATTACTGGATGATCTGGGAATCGAGATGAGCTGTTTCGGCGGCAGTCTGGATGCCATGCTCAAGAATCCGGATCCGATTATTGAGGGCTGCAATTACTTCAACTGTGATGAGGCCATGATCGGAACGATGCCGACGGAATGCCGGTACGATTATGACGGGTATATGCGGGCAATCGACCTGATTAACCAGGCCGGGAGGAACCTGCGCAAAGGCGGAGTCTACCTGGCTTATCATAACCATGCCCAGGAATTCCGCAAGTTCGCCAACGGGAAGCGCGGCATCGACCTCCTGTTCGAAAATCTGGATCCTTCCTGCGTACATTTCCTGCTGGATACCCACTGGCTTCAGGCGGGCGGTGCAGATATCCTGCAGTGGATTGAAAAGTGCAAAGGCCGTATGCAGTACCTGCATGTAAAGGATTACCGGATTGCCCCGGCCAACTACAATACGGGTATCGGGGAAGTAGACAAACAATTTGCCCAGATCGGCAACGGCGCCCTGCCGTGGTAGGCCATCATCGATACGGCGATCGCAAACGGCGTCAAGGCTTTCATTGTGGAACAGGATAAGGTGTACGACGAAGATCCCTTCGATTGCGCAGCCCAGTCCTATGCGACGCTGAAAGCCTGCGGCCTGTACTAAGCACGGGACGTAAAGGAGGAAAAACGAATGAAGATTTCGCTTACGCCTATGGCATTACAGCAGTACCGCACGCCCCCGACCAGCCTGACCTATAAGAATGATGTGCACACTATGATGTACCGGGTCAAACAGATCGGGTATGATGGAATCGAATCCGCGACTCCAGCCGGCTATACTACGGAAGAGTACAAGGATATGATGGATGAAATCGGACTGCAGGTTGTTACCTGCGGCGGATTGGATTATTTCGCACTGCGCGGGGATGACTTCAGTGCCAAGATCAAGGAATGTAAAACCCTTGGAGCCAAGAATGTCATGATCAGCAATATGCATCCCCTGGTCCTTGGTAACCCTGTGGAACTGAAGCGGTTCATCGCCAGCCTGAACCATGCGGGCAAGATTCTGATTGATGAGGGTATCCATCTGAGCTATCACAATCATGCCGTTGACTTCTCCAAAATCAACGGGGCCAGGATTCTGGATCAGATTGTAGAGGGCACGGATCCCCGGTATGTATTCTTTGAACCGGATACACACTGGATCCAGGCGGGCGGCGGCCATGTTATCACATGGCTGAAAAAGCTGCGCGGCCGTATGTACATGGTACATTTCAAGGACTACGCCATTGATCCATATTCCGACCATACCTTCCTGGAAAGCACGCACAAGCTTTTCGCGGAAGTCGGCGAAGGGAACCTGAACTGGCCGGGCATCATTGAAGAATGCCTCTACCAGAATCTGGAATGGTGCTCTGTGGAACAGGATCGCGTCCAGCGTCCCGGCTACGAAGCAATTGCCCTGAGCCTGAAGAACCTGCATGACTTTGGTTTATAATATACGGAGGTAAGATATGGGATTCAAACCAGTAAAAGTTGCCCTGATCGGTTCGGGCAATATCAGCTACACGTATCTGAACACCCTGACCAGTGGTTTCTCCATCATCGATGTGGTGGGCTGTTCTGACCTGATTCCGGAAAAGAGCGCCGCACGCGCAAAGCTGTTCGGAATCCGTCAGATGACGACGGAAGAAATTCTGAACGATCCGGAAATCGAGATCGTCATTAACACGACTGAGATTTTCAACCATACCAAGGTTACCCGCATGATCCTGGAAGCCGGGAAAAATGCTTATTCGGAAAAGGCATTGGGCTGCACGTATGAGGAAGCCAAAGCGAATGTCGAATTCGCCAAGTCCAAAGGCCTGCGCCTTGGTTCCGCACCGGATATTTATCTGGGCGCTGCTTACCAGACTGCCCGCAAGTTGATTGATGACGGCTGGATCGGAGATCCTGTCACCGCCCAGGCCTGGTGTATCCGCGGCTACGGCGCCGGCAACCGTCCCTCCCTGCCTCCGGAAAACTCTCCTGCCGGCAAGAAGGGAACTACGATCCCCTTTGATATGGGCGGTTATTATGTCAATGCCCTTGTATCTCTGCTGGGTTCCGTTAACCGGGTAGCCGGTTTTGCCCAGGTTTACCCGCATCACATTTATGCCAACACCCGTCATCCGCTGTTCGGACAGAAGATCCGGACCGAGGGCGGTGCTTCCACGCTGATGGCAGCTCTGGAGTTTGAAAACGGCACCTACGGCAACCTTGTTGTACAGTCCGACGGCTTCAATCCCGAAATCCCACGTGTAGAGATTTTCGGAACAAAGGGTACCCTGCAGATTCCGGATCCGAACTGCTTCGGCGGTTTCGGCCTGGATGTATACATGACCCGCATCGGGAATGAAGGAACGTTCCGTGTTCCGTTCTCCCATGCTTTCGGGGATACGGATCCTTCCATCCCGCCGAAATCCGGCAAACGCGAGCCCTGTCACAACAGCTGGCGCGGCATCGCCGTTGTGGATATGGCTTATGCCATCCGGCAGGGTCGTCCGCAGCGCTCCAGCTCTGAACTGGCACTGCATACCGTGGAGATCATGGACCATATCGAGAGCACTTCCAAGGAAGGACTTTTCCATACCATGGAATCCCGCCCCGGCCGTCCTGCCCCGCTGCCTGACGGGTTCTTCGGCCCCGTCGAGGTTATGGAAGGCGCCCTGGCCACTTACCCCGAGAAGTAAACGGAAAAGCAGGCACAAAGATAGGGAACCCGGTTCCGGTTTGGAACCGGGTTCTTCGCATGTAAAAAACAACGGCACCCGGTAACCGGGTGCCGTTGAATAAAGATTTTTGGATTAACTTAGGACCATACACGGTCGTGAGAATACCAGTCATTCCATTCGTCGGTATCTTTCCAGATAGTGGCGGGATGAGCGGGATCGAGCTCACGGATGAGATCCTCGTTGAGGCCTTCGAAGCCCAGACCGGCGGTATACGGAACCTTGATGACGCCGTTCTGAATAAGGGGCTTATCCAAACCGGTAACCAGATTGGACCAGGTGTCGATCCAATCCTGGCTGTGGAATTCCTGAGCCAGGAAGTTCTCGGTGGCGGCAGCAACCTGTACGCAGGCCATGGCGGCAACAGGCGTTTCAGCCATATGCAGAGCCATCGCTACGCCGCAGTTCTGGGCATAGTCGCCGATCTTCTTGGTTTCAAGGATACCGCCGGAGGAGAGCAGGTCAGGATGGCATACGCCGATGGCACGCTCATCGAGCAGGGCTTTGAAATCGTCCAGGCAGTAGCAGTCTTCGCCGGTAGCGACGGGGGTCTTGCAGCTCATGGCCAGACGCTTCCACATCTCGGTGTACTGCCACGGGATCATATCCTCCAGCCAGGCCAGTCCGTAGCCGTCCAGGCGCTGGGCGATGGCGATACAGTCTTCCAGACCGATGTGGCCGAAGTGGTCGGTTGCCAGGGGTACGTCATACCCGATGATGCTGCGGATGATCTTTACGCGCTCTTCGAGTACGTCAAGACCTTTCTTGGTGACATGGATACCGGTGAAGGGATGTGCAGTGTTCTGCAGGTCATAAGTAGCGGCACGGGCCTTCTGGAAGGCCTTGAGATCGCCGGATTCACGGGCTTTGGCCATAACCTTGCCCATGTCTTTCCACTGATCAATGAGTCCCAGGGGAGCAGTCAGAGCGCCGGGAACGTCATAGAGCAGGTTGATGCCGATGTCCATTTTCAGGAAGGTGTACCCGTTGTCATCCATACGCTTCTGCAGAGCAGCCGCCATGTTTTCGGGAGTATCTTTGCCGGAAACGTCGGTATCGCAGTAGATACGGATCTGGTCGCGGAACTTGCCGCCCAGCATCTGCCAGATCGGGATGTTGTAGACACGGCCTACAAGGTCCCACAGAGCGATTTCCACAGCGCAGACGCCGCCGCCCTGACGGGCACGGCCGCCGAACTGCTTGATGCGGCGGAAAATCTTATCGATGTTGCAGGGGTTCTCACCCAGGATCACACGCTTGAGCATCAGAGCGTAGATCGCATGAGCGCCGTCGCGAACTTCACCATAACC
>JAFPSR010000002.1 GCA_017413675.1 Clostridia bacterium
ACCTATTCCGGCTACGCGCTCTGGGACAACAACCAGGTCTACCGTGCCGCAGAAAATGTTCAGCTGGAAATGAAAAAACTCAAACCGGTTGTCGATGAGGAAACAGGCGGTCCTTCCTTCCGGGACCTGGTTGCCATCAATAAGGATGTGCATGGCTGGATCACCATGGACGGGACCAACATCGACTATCCGATTCTGCAGGGCGATTCCAACCTGGATTACATCAATAAGGATGTCTACGGAAACTTCGCCCTGGCCGGCAGTATCTTCATGGACTGCCGGAACGCACCGGACTTTTCCGACCGCTACAATCTCCTGTTCGGACATCATATGGTCAATCACCTGATGTTCGGAGATCTGGACCTGTATAAGGACAGCGCCTTCTTCCAGAAGAACACCACCGGCACCCTGATTACCGAAAAATGTGTCTATGACCTGGAAGTCATCGCCTGCCTGGTTGTTTCCGCTTCCGATGAGAGGATCTTCAACGTCACGGATTGCCAGGATACGGAAGCGGTCCTCGCCTATGCCGCGCAGGAAGCACTGCAGTTCCGCAGCCTGCCTGCGGATGCCGGAGAAGCTCCCCGGATCCTCGCCCTGTCCACCTGTACCTCGGAATACACCGATGCAAGAACCATCGTTCTTACTGTAATGCACAGACACTAAGTCCCCTGTAGGAGAATCACGCAATGAGAAAACGTATTTGCAGTCTGATCCTGTTGCTCGTGCTGCTGCTTCTGACAGCACTGCCTGCCTATGCCGCAGGGGAAACTGTATCCGAACAGATCGCCGTAAAGATTGCACTGGAAGGCCCCATTCTGGAGCCCTACGATACATTTACGGTGGAACTGAGCGCGGTTACGGCAGGGGCTCCCGTGCCGGAAGGCACCACTGACGGGAAATACCTTCTGGATATTGAAGGAAAAGCTACAGAAAATACAGATACAATTGACCTGTCCTTCCCGAACATGGGCGTCTACTCCTACAAGATCCGCCAGATCCCGGGAGACCAGGAAGCCTGCACCTATGATTCTGCCGAATATGACCTGACCGTATATGTCCTGAACGAAAACGGTTCCCGGTATTCCACGACAGTCCTGTATGACCAGGATGGGAACAAAGTCGATGAAGCCCTGTTCACCAATGAATATGAAGTCCCGGAACCTGCCCGTCTGGATCCTCCGGTAAAGAAAGTTGTGGAAGTGATCAACGGCACCCCGCCTACCGATGAAGTTTTCGTGTTCGCCATGATTCCTTCCTCTCCCGACGCCCCGATGCCCGACAACGAGGAATGCCGCAAGGATGAGGAAACCGGTGCCCTGTACATGGAAAAAACCGATCCGGGTGAATATGAATTCGGGTGGATGGACTTCGGTTTTGACACCGTAGGGAATACCTATAAGTATACTCTGAAGGAAATTCCCGGTTCCAATCCTAACTACACCTATGATCCCATGGAATATACCATGACCGTTACCGTTTCCATGGAGAACCGGAAGATTGTGCTGGACGTCGTTTATACCAACGATTCCGATGAAGAAGTCCAGGAGCCGGTCGTATTCACCAACCGGTATGAAGAACCCGAAACCCCGAAGACAGGCGACAATCACCTGATCTATCTGTGGATTGCCCTGTTCGCAGCCGGCGTGATCGGCATCGTCACGACACTGGTTCTTTTCCTCAGATCTTCCCGGAAAAAGAACAACGAATAATCTTCCCGTAAGAAAATAAAGCAATGAGAAAGCATCCGTCTTTGACTGAAGACGGATGCTGTTTTCTGTCCGGGAACCTTCCTTTCCGCAGGCATGGTTTTTCTTGAACCTGTTTTTTGAATGTGATAAAATCAGAACGGTTTTTCAGACCCGTGACAGGAGGTGTTCTTTCCCTTGAAATGTACAAGATGCCAGACGGACAATCTGCAGATCGCCCGTTACTGCAGCACCTGCGGACAGCCCTTTTCCGACGCGGAACGGGAAGCCGCCTATGCGCAGACCCCGTTCGGCAAACTGGATAAAGCACGCAAAATCAAGTCTATTCTGACCCTGGATGTCATTACGGGCAGTATCTGGTATAAAATCCTGATCCTGCTTCTGATCATCGCCCTGGGCATTTTCCTGCGTCTGAACGGCGTAAGCGCGTTCCGGGTAGAGAAGAGTGACGGGTATAACCTCCAGTATGCGGCAAAGACCGCTTCTTACTATGTAATCACGGAAGATACAAAAGCGGATCTCCGCCTGGTCGTTCCCAGGGGAACCGTCACGTTGCGCGTTGATGCCGTAGACAAAATGAATAATACCGTATCCACAGGGACCTTCCCTGCCGAAGCCGGTATTTCCCTTCCGGTCAGCGGCACCCTCCACTATCAGATCTACGCAGAAAACAAGACCAGGGCAACGGACAAACTGACCCTGTACGTGTACCGCGGTGCCCCGCAGGAGGTGTCCGATGCAAAATAATCAGAGAAATGTCCGTTTCTGCATCTTCTGCGGATCCATGAACGACGGCGCACAGCAGAAGTGCGCCCACTGCGGAAAACCCCTGTACCCTGCCGATCATCAGGTGCGCAGGTATCTGGTCCGTGAATTCAAGGACCAGCTCAAGAGCAAAGTAACGGACTCCATTTTCAACCGGATCCGGGATTTCCTGCTCTCCAACCTTTTCGGCCTCCTGCTCTCCCTGGCCGTCGTCTTCACCGCGGTTTCCGCCATCTCCGCTGCCCTGCCTTCCGTCCCGAAGGACGCAGCGCCGGTACGGAATGCGCCTATTGCGAACGCGCTGGGAATCCTCCTGAACGAAGAAGGCCTGCCTGTGATTACGCCTTCCCCCACACCGCTTCCCACGCCTGTCCCGACCCCGACGCCGGAGCCCACGCCGGATTATTCCCATCTGGTAACGGATGGTTTCTACGAGACGATTGAAATCAAATCCAGTACGAGCAATCCCTACAAGTACACTTACTCCATCCCGACGGTTAATCTCGACAGCGAGGAAATCAGGCAACTCAACCAGAAGCTGTATGACACCTACTACGCATATTATGCCGATACTGACGGCCGCCTGGCTCCCATAAACTACGATTATACGAACAAGTATGTGGAAGTCGCCTGTGCCGGCATTCATTACAGGTGGACTGTCTGCAACGATGTCCTGTCCTTGATTGTAAGCCGGACCATGTATCCGGATGCTACCGAACGCACCGAGATTGAAGTCTATCTTGTGGATATTCTTGCGGAAAAACAGATCACGCAGGACGAACTCCTCGCAAAGATCGGCATGTCGGAGGATGAAGCCTACAAGCTGGCCGCGGAAGCGCTGGGCTGCAGCTACTGCGAATCCTATAAGATGGCGATTGAGAACAGGTTCGCGTCGGAATCCGAAATCCTCAAACAGTTCCGCCGTACCGTCGATCCAGAGAACGCACGTGCCATCCAGCTGTATCTGGATGAAAACGGGGATCTCTGCGGTGTCGGATACTGCTACTCCCTGGCCGGGGCATCCAGGTATCTGCATACCGTCAATCTGTCCCATCACGATATCCCGGACCTGTACCTAAAATATCTGAATAAATAACCATCCAGGCACACGAAGACCGCAGGCATGATAGATGCCTGCGGCTTATTTCTGTCTTTCCTCTGTGTTACAGGTAAAGCCTTGCGTATTCCGTATTGTCGGGCGTTGCCAGGTTGTCCTTGCAGATCTTCTGTACGAAGCGGATATCCACATCCCGGACGTTCGTTTTCCCGTTCAGGGACAGTTCTGCCGCCGCCGCGCCGGTCGCCTGGCCAAGTGCGCAGCAGTAGGAAATGTTCCTGGCCGCGGACAGAGCCGGATGCGTGGCCGAGAAGCAGCGCCCCGCCATCAGGAGGTTGTCAAAGTCCTTGGCGTACAGCGTGCGGAAGGGGATATCGTAAGCTTCGATCCCGTCCAGTTCCCGGAGCACCAGGCTGTTCTTTTTCCCGTTATGCAGTTCCACGCCGCCGCTGTTGCTGCAGACCGCATCATCCTGCTTTTTGAAGGATTCGATATCCTCCTGCGTCAGGACGTATTCCCCCTTGATCTTTCTGGATTCCCGGATGCCCATCATGCTCGCGGTATCCATGAGGAACGAATTCTCAAAGCCCGGGATGAACCGCTTGGCGAACCGGTGGATCAGGTGGCAGTGCTTGCGCATTTCCGCCATGGATGTTGACAGTTCGACATTGCTGTCCCCGCGCCAGGCAGGGTTCGTGGTGGAATTGATCAGCACATGGTTGGGATACGGCTGGCTCAGGAAAAGAATTCCGCGGCGCAGCAGGATTTCCTCGTCTTCTTCGGAGAATTCGTCCCTGTGCTCGCTGCAGCGCAGGCGGATCAGGCGTACGAAGTCCGCCATATGGGCATAGATTTCGTTTTTGATGTTTTCCCTGCATTCCGTGGCGGTCATGATGTGCCGCTTGTAGGTCGTGTATTCGTGTTTGAACAGTTCCGGATTCTCTTCCTCGTAGCGGAACATCTTCTCCAGATCCACATTCCCGATGCGGAACATGAGGGTCGGGGAAGAGGAGTAGGTTTCCCCCTGCTCCGTCATGCACTCCGCGCCGGCCAGGAAGGCCATCTGACCGTCCCCGGTGCAGTCGATGTAGTATTTCGCCTTCACGGCGATTTCCCCGTCCAGGTTGCTGAGGATGACCGCCTCCACGTTCCTTCCGTCGGATACCACGCCGGAAACCACCGTTCCGTAGCGGACATCCACCTTCAGTTCATCGATGACCATCTGCTCGAGGATGATCTTGCCGGTTTCGGGATCCACCGGCACTTCCGGACGGCTGCCCAGGTAATTGGTTCCCTGGTAGGCATCCATCCTCTTTATGATCTCGTTGGCCAGGCCGAAATTGCACGCGGACATCGCAACCTTGCTCATCAAGCCGGCCGTCATGGTGCCTCCCAGGCAGAACAGACGCTCTGCCAGAAGGACCGACGCCCCGCAGCGGGCCGCCTGGATCGCCGCGCCGACTCCCGCAGGTCCGCCGCCGGCGACAAACACATCCACTTTTTTAATAACGGGAACCTGATGTTCCTTGATCGTAACGTAATCCATCTTTCACACTCCTGTTCCGCTTTCCCTGCAGTGTTCTTTTTTCCAGTATAGCACAGAACCGGACCCAGCCCATAATCCGCCCACTTCCGTTTTTCCTGTTTTGTATCCCGAAATCCGCCCTTTATCCATGCATCAAAAATCCCCCTGCCGCCGGACAGCAGCAGAGGGAACAATATGACCCGTTGGCGCTATACCCGCTTCATCCACTTGCGGCTTTTTACCCGCCACAGGCAGAGCAGCGACTTGAGCATCCAGTCCAGCTTCAGGGCGATGTAGATCACAAAGGGCGGCGCGTGCAGCACAAGGCCGCACAGGGCGCCCACGGGTACGGACACCAGCCACAGGAAGGCCGCGTCCGCAAACATGC
>JAFPSR010000032.1 GCA_017413675.1 Clostridia bacterium
ACGATCTTGGCCCTTTTAAGGGCAGCAAGTAACAGTCCCCCCGCAGCTGACAGATCGTATTACACGTTTGACGTGTCGCGAGGAACAGAGGGCTTTGCCCGCACATGAAAAACCGCCCGCTAGGCGGGCGGATGTTTATTGTCCATACTGGGATTTGGATTCAACCGAGTTCAGAGGCCAGAAGATTCCGACATCTCCGGGCAACCGGCGAAAGACCGGCTCCGGTTGTGTTCTGATACAGCTGGAAGACAATCCCTTCCTTCGGAAGAATGGTAAAGTAGGTTCCCAGCCAGCCATCCCAGCCGTATTCGCCTTTTTCCGCAAAAATGCTGCAGGCGCCGGGCTGCTCGCAGATCCGCATCAGGCAGCTGTAGGAGTACCCTTGCAGACCATCCCACATGGAAAGCGGCAGGTTTCCCAGCAGCTGGGGTGAAGTCATATATTCGACCGCTGCGGGGGAAAGAATTCTCTGTTCGCCACCAGTACCGTGATTCATCAGCATTTCCGCAAAGACGGCATAATCGTCCAGCGTGGAGACCAGCCCGGCACCGCCGGATTCAAATGCGGGATCACGGTTATACTGTCCGACGGCCAGATGAAGGCTGTTATATTCCCAGAGTTTCCCTCCGGCAGGCTCGTAACAGGTTACAAGACGGTCCCATTTATCTTCCGGGACCCAGAATGCGGTATCCTTCATTCCCAACGGGTCAAAAATCTCATCCTTCAGGAACTGTCCGAAACGTTTTCCGGAAACAACTTCGACAACCGCCCCGAGCACATCGGCACAGGTGCTGTAGCGCCAGCCCCTGCCGGGATGGAAAGCCAGCGGAAGCTCCCCCAGCCGGTTGCAGAATGAAACCGTATCCAAACCCTCTCCGTTCCGGATTTTCTCCTGATCCTCCTCAAAAACCCGGGCGGCAAACTGTCCGGGAGCATCTTCGGCAGGGTAGCAAAGCCCGGCGGTCATCCCCAGGAGATCCAGAATCCAGGGGGGACGGACGGCATTTGCTGTTGTCCCGTCTCCCAGAAGGACCTGCGGATTCCGGAAACCGGGGAGATACTTCTCAACCGGATCCTGCAGGTCCAGCAGTCCGCGGTCAACGAGGATCATCACAGCTGCAGCCGTGATGGGTTTGCTCTGACTGTAAAGACGGAAAATGGAATCCCGGCGAATCGGTTTGCCAGTTGCGATATCCGCATACCCGGCAGACGTGTAACACAGATCCTCTCCGTTTTTACGAATGAGGACACTGATGCCGGCCGCTTCGTTGTTTTCCACGGCGGTCGAAAGGCATCTGGTAATCTTTTCCGATAAGCTCATGATCTTTCATCCTTTCCATGGTTCTCCAGAATTTGTCCGAAACAATCGGAAGGGGTTCGCGTGTAGTAAAAAACTATGGGATTAAAGGGGCTGCAGTGCGGCAAGAACCAGCAGGCGCACCCCGGTCAGAATGGCTTCATCGTGGATATAATACCGGTCATTGTGCAAAGGCAGGGAGGTGTCGTCTTCTCCTTCCACCGCTGTTCCTACGTGGGCCATGCATCCCGGAATAATCTGGGAATATGCACCGAAATCATCTCCGGCGAAGCCCAGGGGGACCGGGCGGTCCAATACTTTCCCCGTTTTCGCTACGGCAGCAACCGCAGCACGGCGCATGTTTTCATAGGCATTGTCATCATTGACGAGGCAGGGGTTATGGAGCTGTATTTCCGTTTCTGCCCGTACTCCGTAAAGGGAAGCTGTTTTTTCGGCAAGAGCGGAAACCTCCCGTATGAGTGCATCCCGTGTATCCATGGACAGCGTACGGATTGTTCCTTCCAGTTCGGCGTATCCGGGGATAACATTCCATGTATTCCCGGATTCCAGACGTCCGACCCCGATAAGGGCACTTTGCAGGGGATCCAGTTCATTGCGGATCTTTTCCAGATGCAGGACGATGTCCGCGGCAGCCAGCAATGCGTTCTGCCCGAGATGCGGACGGGCAATGTGCGTGTTTTTCCCGTACAGGCGAATCAGCATATGGTCACAGGAAGCTGCATTGACCCCGCGTGTCAGGATAACGGAACCGAGCGGGGCTTCCGGAGTGACATGAAAACCGTAGATCCTTTGGGCTCCCTCCATAACATCGGCTTCGGGGAGAAAATACTGGGAACCGTGTCCAAATTCCTCGGCCTGCTGGAAAATGAGGCGGATAGTCCCATGGAGGGAGTCTCTGTGCTTCTGCAGGATCCGGGCAGCCCCGAGCAGTGCGGCAGTGTGAATGTCATGCCCGCAGGCGTGAGCACATCCGGAATTCCGGGATGGGAAAGGCGCACGGCTCTTTTCTTCTACCGGGAGGGCATCAATATCCGCCCGCAGAAGGATGACCGGACCCGGGTTTGCACCCTCGATCCTGCCAAGTGTACCGGTACTCCGGACCTCACGGAAAGGGATGTCATCAGCACGAAGAACATCCCGGATCTTTCCGGCGGTTCGGATTTCTTTCCCGCTCAGTTCCGGATACTGATGCAGATCATGGCGGAAGGCAAAGAGTTCCTCCCGTAAAGAATCAATGTCCGTTTCCAGCCATGCAGGTATGCTATTTTCGGTCATGCGGATAAGTGCCTCCTAAGGAATATACAGAGAAAAGGGGAAACTGCAGGTTTTTTTCTTGAATACCTACTAATCTACGTGGTATTATAGGAATAAGGAAGAAAGAGGGAAGAAGAATGAAGATTTCAACCAAAGGACGTTATGCACTCCGTATGCTGATTGACCTTGCGGAACATCAGAATATGGGGTATATCTCGCTGAAAGATCTGGCGGAAAGACAGGGAATCTCCAAAAAATATCTGGAGCAGATTATCCCGCTGTTCAACAAAGCGGAAATCGTAAAGACAGTCCGTGGCTCCCAGGGCGGATATATGCTCAGCCGTTCTCCGGACCAGTATACGGTGGGGGAAATCCTGCGTCTGACGGAAGGATCCCTGATGCCGGTAGCCTGTCTGGATCAGCCGTATATGGAATGCCCGCGCAGTGAAGGCTGCCTGACGCTCCCGATCTGGCAGGGTCTGGCGCATGTGATTGAGGAATACCTGGACGGGATTACGCTGCAGGATATCCTGGAACAGGAGAAGGAAAGAATATCCAACGACTATATAATCTGACATGCGGGAAAAAGGAGACAAGCATACCCATGGGGTATGCTTTTTTTTGTGCGGACGGGCTATCCCTTGTACTGTAAGGAAGATTCATCCCAGTTTTCCAGAACTTTGAGCATGTCTGCGGCAATCCGGCGGGCTCCCGTCAGATCGTGGTCCCGGTAATTGCCGCATTCCCTGCGGGAACTTCCCGGAATCCGGCCGGTAAAACCGGCGATAAAGGCCATGGATTCCCGGGTCAGCCGGATTGCATCCATGGGGGAGATCCGGTCGCGGAGAAGCAGATAAAACCCGGTTCTGCATCCCATGGGACCAACATAGATTACCTCAGGGGAGAACAAACTGTTCCGGGCATATGTGGCAAACAGGTGCTCTATGGTGTGCAATTCCCCGTTGCCCAGGACATCCCCGGTATTGGGCTTTTTCATCCGGATGTCATACGTTACGACATCCCCGTCAATTCGGGAAATATACATTCCTTTATCCAACAAGTCGTGATTAACGCTGAAACTGGCTATCCGCTGCATCCGTATCCCCTCCATAGCATAAGTCTATGCTCCATTGTACCATATCGGCAGGAAAACCGGACAGAAAAAGCAGAAGATGCTTCGGCATCTTCTGCTTTTTCGGGAGGACAAAGGATTAATCGGCAAACAGGGGAGTAGACAGATACCGGTCCCCGGTATCCGGCAGCAGGGCTACAATGATCTTCCCTTTATTTTCCGGACGCTTTGCCAGGGTGACAGCAGCGGAAATCGCTGCCCCGGAGGAGATCCCGACCAGGATCCCGGCAGTCCTTGCCAGAGATTTGCCGGCTGCAAATGCTGCATCGCTATCGATGGCAAGGATTTCATCATAGACATTGGTATTGAGGGTGTCCGGGACAAAGCCAGCACCGATTCCCTGGATCTTATGGCTTCCTGCATACCCTTTGGACAGTACCGGTGAATCGGAGGGTTCCACTCCGACAATACGGATTTCAGGATTCTTGGATTTCAGATATTCACCGACTCCGGTCAGCGTACCGCCGGTTCCGACACCGGCAACAAAGATATCCACTTTTCCGTCCGTATCGTTCCAGATTTCCGGTCCGGTTGTTTTCCGATGCGCCTCCGGATTGGCGGGGTTAACGAATTGACCGGGGATAAAACTGTTCGGGATTTCAGCGGCAAGTTCCTCGGATTTGGCGATGGCGCCTTTCATACCTTTGCTTCCCTCGGTGAGAACCAGTTCAGCCCCATAGGCTTTAAGCAGATTGCGGCGTTCTACGCTCATGGTTTCCGGCATGGTCAGGATAATGCGATATCCACGGGCGGCTGCTACGGCAGCCAGTCCGATACCTGTATTGCCGCTGGTAGGTTCGATGATCACGGAGCCCGGTTTCAGGAGCCCTTTCTGTTCGGCGTCCTCAATCATGGCCTTGGCAATCCTGTCTTTTACGCTGCCTGCCGGATTAAAGTATTCCAGCTTCAGCAGGATGGTGGCATCCGTTTCTTCTTTCCCGGGATAGGAAGGAAGCTGCAGCAGGGGAGTATTCCCGATGAGTTCAGTGATTTGCTTAAAGACTTTCATGTGATTTTTGATGCATCCGCAAGTCGGATACAAATCTCCTTTCTGGATGGATACTGGTTTTGTTTGGCTGGAGAGGAAAAATGACTGCAAGGAGGAGCATGGATCAAATGGCCTTCCATTTAATTCCTACAAAACCTATCGGAATTATGGTATATAGTATAAAGCCATGTGGATCACTTGTCAAGCATGTTTTTCTGTTAAGATATCATGTGCTTGACAGAGGCAGGAAAATATTCCTATGATAAGGAAAATCCACCGAGATAGAAAGGAACCAGGAGTTATGAAGAAAATCGAAACATCCAAAGCGCCGGCTGCGATTGGCCCGTATTCCCAGGCCATGATTGTAAACGGACTTCTGTATACATCCGGGCAGATCCCGATTCATCCCGAAACCGGCATGATGGAGGGGACCGGGATTGAACAGCAGACAGAACAGGTAATCCGGAACCTGGCAGCCGTGCTGGAGGCGGCCGGGTGCGGATTCGAGAATGTCGTCAAGACGACCTGTTTTCTCAAGAATATGGGAGATTTTGCCCGATTCAACGCAGTGTACGAGAAATACTTCACCGGCAAACCGGCACGCAGCTGTTTAGAGGTCGGGGCACTTCCCAAAGGCGCGCTGGTGGAAATCGAAGTTATTGCTGAAATCCAATAATCACAATGGGTCAACGAAGAGGTGTTCCGAAGAGAAGGGGAGGAATCGATATGGCATCCGTATTGGATCATATGAAATTCGCACAGGTTGGGTATGTTGTAAAAGACATCGACGCTGCCAGGGAAAGCTATGCAAAACTGTTCGGAGTCCCGGTTCCGCGGGTTCAGCCTTCGGGTTATGGCGCAGCCAACACGGTTTATAAAGGGAATCCCGTGCCGGATTCCCACTGCAAACTCGCGTTCTTTTCCCTGTCCTCCGGGGTGCAATTGGAACTCATCGAACCGGATGAGGGACCTTCCACATGGCGTGAATATCTGGATGCCCATGGGGAGGGGATCCATCATATCGCGTTTATTGTCAAGGATATGGACCGGGTGGTCCGGGAATGCATGGCAGAAGGAATGACGGTTGTGCAGCAGGGAAATTATGACGATAATTCCGGCCATTATACCTATCTGGACGGCAGTGAAAAATACAAATGTGTAATCGAACTGCTGGAAAGTTTCCCAAGAAAATAAAGTAAGGAAATAAAGTAAGAGCGTGCTTATGGCACGCTCTTTTTCTGTCTCCAGATGCAAAGAACCGGGTCATTCTGCCGGATCGCTGACCTCATCGGAAATCTTTTTCAGAACAGGGGTTAAAATGACGAGAAGCAGGAGGATCAGATACAGGCAGGCATTGAACAGGAACGGAAGGGCACGGTTAAGGGAGGAAAGGAGTCCTCCGATGTATCCGAAAGGAGAACACAGCCCGATCATCAGAACGTACAGTAGCCCGTAGATCCTGGCGCGCTGCTGCGGGTCAACGCACAGGGCGGTCAGACTGTCCTTGCGAGGCATGAAGATGGCATTGGCAAAGGCATCCGCCAGGATATAGAGAAGCAGGCACGACCATGTCAGGACACCGGCCCCGCCCGGCGCGAAGGCCAGAAGGAGCTGTCCCGTGATGAAGAGGAGCAAACCGGCAACCATGGGAGGCCTGAAGCGCATGGCATTGATCTTCGACTGCCACACAAAGATAAACAGCAGCATGACTGCGGCCCGGACCATGGGGAAGACGGCGATAAAAGCTTCCTGTATGCCCAGATCGTCCACCATGCGCAGGGAATAAAAAGTCCCGGTCAGTGTGGAGGTGATGTTGCAGAGAATCATGACGGCCAACAGGAAAAGGGTAGCTTTTGTGTGCAGGATTTCCCGCAGAAGGTTCCCGTAGCCCAGAAACAGGGAACGCAGGGGGACATGTTTGGTTTCTTCCATACGGCGCAGCCCCTGACGGGTTTCATGACCTTTCCAGTACAGGATCCAGAATTTGGCGGTCATCATGACAAAAGAGAGAAAATACAGGATGCGCATGACAGGGATCAGGCTGTAATGCGCTACCAGAGCAGTGGAAACGGGGGCAAAGAAGACGGCAAGCAGGCCGGCGACATTCACCCAAGTATAGACATTCACGAGTTTCCGGGGATCACAGTCTTCGACCAGAAGGCAGGACCACGAATTGTTGGTAATCTGCCACATGGCGTTAAAAATCGTGGCAGCCAGGAACCAGTAGAAATTCTGGGCGAGCATCCAGATCAGGCAGGGGACAGACCAGGAAAGGGTATCAAAAATAACGGTGGTTTTCCGGCGCCCCCATTTGTCGCACAACACCCCGCCCAAAAGGGAAGAAAGGACCTGCAGGACCATGCCGATGGATAAAAGCAGACCGATTTCCCGGTCCCGGACACCCAGGTTGTACATGAACAGTGTGGCAAAGGGACTGTACAGGTTGTACGGGATCCCCCACAGAGGCTCCAGGTAAACGCAGTACCGGGGATTGCCTTCCAGTTCAATGAGGTCCCGGATCAGGGCATGCTTTTTCAGTTTTTCCAGAATGGGGCTGCTGCTCATGGAAAACCCTCCGGAAAGGAAAGAACGGGGCGGTTCCCTGTATGGAAACGGCCCCGTATCGGAATCCGTTTTTCTTCCCCTTCATGCTAACAGAGGAACGAATTCTTGTAAAGAAACGGTTTTCTTAAACGACACCGGATGCCTGTGCTGCCTGGTCGGCATCCAGAGCCCGTCGGAACTGGGTTTCATACAGTTCCTTATATACCCCGTTGGCGGCCAGCAGATCGCTGTGACGTCCTTTTTCTATGATCTGCCCGTCATTGACTACCAGAATCTCATCCGCGGCGAGAATTGTGGAGAGACGGTGCGCGATAATGATGCTGGTACGCTGTGCAATCAGCGGATCAATAGCGTCCTGGATTGCTTTTTCGGAGATGGAATCCAGGGAGGATGTGGCCTCATCGAATACAAGGACAGCCGGATCCTTCAGAAGTACCCTGGCAATGGAAAGACGCTGCTTTTCCCCGCCGGAGAGCTTGAGACCGCGGTTGCCGACCTGCGTATCATACCCATCCGGCAAAGCGGCAATAAAGTCATGGATGTTCGCGGTTTTGCAGGCTTCCACAACCTCTTCCCGTGTCGCATTCGGATTGGCATAGAGCAGGTTGTTGTAGATGGTATCGTTGAACAGATAGGTTTCCTGGGTGACAACGCCGACGGATCCGCGAAGGAAGGCCAGATCCAGATCCCGGACATCCACATTGTCAAACAGTACCCTTCCCGCGTTCACATCATACAGGCGGGTGATCAGGTTGATAATGGTGCTCTTTCCGGAACCGGATTTGCCGACAATGGCGATACTCTTCCCTTCCTGCAGGGAGAAGTTGACGTTCTTGAGAATCGGGCGGTCGCTTTCATAGGCAAAGTCCACATGGTCGAAGACGATTTCCCCCCGGACTGAAGTGGGAACGATGGGGTTCTCGGCATTTTTGATTTCCGCGGGCATGTCCATATAGTCGAAGATGCGGGTAAACATGGCCATGGATCGGATCCAGTCGACCTGGATATTCAGAAGAGAATTGACCGGTCCGTACATCCGGCCGAGGAGGGAGACCAGAACGGTGATATCGCCGACACTCAGGGTCGGGTCATGTTTCATCATGATGATGCCGCCGACCAGATAGATCAGAAGCGGGCCGATACTGGAAAAGCTGCTGATCGCAACCCGGAACCAGCGCCCGGCCATGGATTCCTTGACATTCAGGCGGACCATCTGCTCATTGGCTTCGCGGTACCGGCCGTACTCATAGTCTTCCTTGTTGAACAGCTTAACCAGAAGCTGCCCGCTGACCGAAAGGGTCTCATTCAGGATCCCGTTGATCGTATCATTGCATTTCTGGGATTCCAGGGTCAGGGACCATCTGGTTTTCCCAACACGCTTGGTCGGAAGAATGAAAAGCGGAACGAGCAGGATCCCCATGGTGGCCAGGATCCAGTTCTTCCGGTACATGGCAATCAGGGCAATGACCAGTGTGATGACGTTGGTGATAATGTTGGTCAGGGTAGAGGAGACAACCTGCTGTACGCCGGAAATATCGCTGGTCATCCGGGTAATGATATCCCCCTGCCCGTTTTTGGTGAAAAAGCGGTGGGACATGTTCAACAGATGCCGGAACATGCTGTTGCGCATATCAAAGGTAATGTGCTGGGCAATCCAAGTATTCAGATAACTCTCTGCCACACCGATGACGTTTGCCCCGATCATAACGGCGAGGGAGAGAAGGATCAGCCGGATTAATGCGGGAAGGTTCTTCCCGATCAGGCCTTCATCGATCATTCGTCCGGTCAGAATGGACGGGAGGAGGCTGAGCGCTGAAGATAGGATAATACACAGCAGGACAAGAAGAAGCTGTTTGATATAAGGCTTCAGGTAAAGACCGATTCTTTTGAGGAGTGCACCGGTGACTTTCGGCCGGTTTGCTTTTTCCTCGTCAGTCAGAAATCCGCGGCCTGCGCGGCCCATGTTTCTCTGCATGAATAAATTCCTCCTTTCGGGATTGTATACGGTCGGCTTCGGGAAGCCTTTGTTCCAGGCCCTCCGTCAGCTTTCCCAGCAGGAAGGACAGGGTTTCTGTCTCCGCCGGGGAAAGGATTTCCGCCAGCAGACCGGAAAGTTCCCGCTCCTGAACATCGGCACTGTCCAGAAGCTTTTTCCCGGCATCCGATACGGATAAAACAAAGATTCGGCGGTCTGTCTCGCTGCGGTTGCGCCGGACCAGGGCATCGCTTTCCAGACGCTGGAGCATCTCGTTCAGGGAAGAAATGCGGATATCCATTTTTTCCGCCAGCTCCCGGGTCGATATGTTCCCTTCCCGGTTGATCAGGGAAAGCAGTTGATAAGCACTTCGTCCCAGATGCTGGCTGCCTTGCGGCCTGCGCCGGAACAGACGGGAAAGATGCCGTAATTGATGAAATACAAAGTTATAGTCTGCCATAAGGGATTTCCCCTTTCTATAAAAAACTACAGGTACCTGTAAATAATATACAACAGGTACCTGTAGAATGTCAACGCTTTTTTCAGATTTTCAGAGCTGCATTCCGGCGGTCATAAAGTTCCTTGCGCTGTTTATTGATGGAATTCTCAATTACGGAATTGTCTTTGCAGAAAAGATACTTCAGGGCATCGCCGTACCATTTCTGCCACGCAGTTTCGAAGTGAGGCTCCCGGGTATCTACAATGGCACAGACATGCTGATAATCCATGCCTTTTTCCGTCAGAAGCTTATACATATCCAGCATGGGCTGGAGGAAACGGGGCTCAATGGTGGTGCCGCCGTTGTAGAAATAGATCCGGTCGTTCTGAATCCGGGAAAAATCATATTGATCGAAGTATTCCCGGTAGAAACTGTCGGGATGACAGATCAGGGCAGGGGAGAAGCACAGGGAACGGCCAAAGACTTCAGGCCGTGTGATATGCCCGTAGAAGGAGATTACCCCACCCATGGAAGCGCCGCCGATGGCGGTATATTCCTTCTCGGGACGGGTCAGGAAGTTTTTGTCGATAATCGGCTTTACGGTGTCGCAGATAAAGGAGATATAGTTTTTGCCCAGGGCTTTAAAATCCGGATCCCTTTCCAGCCATTCCGGGGTCAGCGGCCAGGTCGGAGTCAGTTCCTCCCTCCTGGTTTTTGCGGTGTCGATACCGACCACGATGCACTGGGCTTCCAGGGGAAGCTTCGGGATTTCCCGCTCTACATACCACATCAGACGGTGGTCGTAGCCGGCAAACAGGTTCTGCCCGTCATGCATGTACATGACCGGGAAACGGCGGATCCCGTCATAGGTATCCGGGAGCCAGACACGGACAGTACGCATCCTTTGGTCGGGCATGGTGTCCATGGCGATGTCGAAAGTCTTCATTGTACCGGAGAACAGATCAAACTGGCCGGCATAATCGTGGAATGTTACCTGCATGAAAAAACCTCCTTTATAATGGGTCGGGAAGGAACCGGTTCAGATCGGAACCTCCGGATAATCGATACCTGCTTTACGGGCCTGGCTCCCCTGCCGGTTGCGGGGGATTTTATACAGCCGTCCGTCCTTTTGCAGGAGGGCACCTGTCTGGTGGAAATAGAAGGGAACCTGGTGCCGGATGCAGGTATGGCGCACATCCAGTACCCAGTCATAATCCAGGATCCGGGCTTCCTCCCCGCTTTCCCCGCCGATACTCACTTCTTCCACCCAGTCCCCGAGATACGGGGAAAGGTCAATGGCTTCCAGCATGGGTTCCAGAATGATGGATTTGTGCCGGATCGGGGCATCCCGGAACAACGGGAGCCGGTAGTCGGCACGGTCCTGGTTCTCGCAGGTACAGCCGACAGCTACATTCTCGTAGCCCTGTCCCCAGTCAGCGGGAATACATTCCAGAAACCGGTCAATCCGCTTGGTGATAAAGAAAAAAGTGCAGTCGCTGCGGAGCCGGATCATCTCCCAGCATTTTCCCCTCCAGGGGTCCGCGTCCGGGACCAGGAAATCCGAGGTGAAGCACGTTCCGACATCGCTGTGGGAGGGAATCAGGAAAGATCCGTCCTTCCGCCGGCGGACAGGAAGATCATAATCTGCGGTTTTTACGACATGCGATGCGTCCCGGCCGACGCTCTCATCACGCCGGTAAACATAGCAGTGCCGGCAGCCTTCGCTGATTTTATGGCAGCCGTGCCACGGATTCCAGGTGTTCATCCTTTTTCCCCCTTTTCTCCATCATAGGGCGAATGGAAGAAAAATACAACTTTTCGGACGGAAAGAAGAGAGGGAAAAGAAGCGTCCGGGAGCCCGTGTTTCTTAATGTGAACCGTGGGGATCGGCGGTTGAATTGGGTGCATGATGTGCTATAATAATAAACTGTATACATATGGACTAATCATCCGGAAATGAGGAAATGGATTCATGACATTGCGGGAACAGCTGGACCGTTATTTTGCAGACAGGGAAGAAGCTTTCTGTGAAGATCTCTCTGCATGGGTCCGCATCAACAGCGTTACCGGACAGCCTGTTCCGGGCTGCCCCTATGGGGAAGGACCGGCAAAAGCGCTGGATCAGGCCCTGAAAACCGCCGAGGGAATGGGATTTTCCCCTGTAAATGATGAGAATTATATCGGGATCATCGACATGGGACCGGAAGAACCCGGACTGGATATCCTGGCGCATCTGGATGTCGTTCCCCCGTCTGACGGGTGGACAGTGACACAGCCGTTTGAACCCTTGAAGGATGGAGACAAAATCTACGGGCGGGGAACCAGTGATGACAAGGGCCCGGCACTGGCTGCTTTGTATGCCATGAAAGCAATCCGGGATCTGGGAATCCCGCTCCGGAAACGTTGCCGCCTGCTGCTGGGGACGGATGAGGAAACAGGCGGTACGGACCTGGACCATTACTATGCCCGGGAGAAGGAAGCCCCCATGTCCTTTTCTCCCGATGCGGATTACCCTGTAATCAACATCGAAAAGGGGATCTATCACGAAACCTTTACCAGATCCTTTGAGGAAAATACATTGATCCCCCGGATTCTCGGAGCGCAGTCCGGGTTCGTGATCAACGGAGTTCCGGAAAAAGCGACCTTTGAAATTGAAGGACTGCCCCGGGAAAACCTGGAGGACTGCCTTAAGAAAAATGCGTCCCAGACGGGGACACAGTATGCAGTCGAGGAAACGGAACTGGGCTACTTTGTTACGATCACGGGAAAGAGCGCCCATGCCTCCACGCCCGAGGCCGGCAACAATGCCCTGACGGCCATGCTTGCGCTCTTTGAAATACTGCCGCTGTCCCCGGGTATCGGACATAATATGCTGCGTACCCTGCACCGGTTTTTCCCGCACGGGGATTGGGAGGGAGAAGCACTGGGCGTCAAGATGTCTGATGAACTGTCCGGGAAGCTGACCCTGACGGCAGACCTTCTGACCTATACGCCGACCAGTATATCGGTATCCATTGACTCCCGTGTACCGCTGTGCGGGAACACGGCGAATATGCAGAGCGTCGTTACCGGTGCGTTTGCAGCCAGTCATTTTGATATGACGGGTGCCCCGATGAAGGCTCCCCACCATGTGGATGGGAATACGGAATTTGTAAAGACTCTGCTGAGATGCTATGAGGAGGTTTCCGGAAAGCCGGGGTATTGCATGGCCATCGGCGGCGGGACCTATGTGCATCGGCTGAAGCACGGCGTAGCTTTCGGCTGCCAGGTGCCGGAAGTGGACAATCATATGCACGGGGCAGACGAGTTTGTGCTTTTGTCCCAGATGATGATGAGCGCCAAGATCTTCGCCCTGGCGATCGCGGCACTCTGCGGCTGAAAATGACTTAATTAGAAAAAACTGGAATATCCGGAAGGTATATAGGAGGAACGATATGTTTGATGTTGCAATTATAGGAGCCGGGATTACCGGCTGTGCGATTGCAAGAGAACTTTCGCGCTATCAGGGGTCCTTTGTTGTCGTGGAAAAGGGCGTGGACGTGGCCATGGGGGCATCCCGTGCAAACAGTGCCATCGTACATGCCGGTTATGACTGCAAACCCGGTACGAACATGGCTCGTGTCAATGTCGAAGGGAACCGGAGGATGACCGAGCTTTGCCGGGAACTGGATGTCCCGCTGGACAGAATCGGATCCCTGGTTCTTGCTTTTTCGGAAGAAGAGATGGGCGTAGTCCGGGAACTGTATGCGCAGGGGATTGCCAACGGGGTTCCGGAAATGAAAATCCTAAACCGGGAAGAGACCCTGCAGATCGAACCCGGTCTGAACCCGGAAGTTGTCGGATCCCTGTATGCCGGAACCGGCGGAATTACCTGCCCTTACCAATTGACGATTGCCTGCGCGGAAAATGCGGCACACAACGGCGTGGAATTTGTGTTCGACCACGAACTGACGAACGTGACCAGGAATGAGGAAGGTTTTATCCTTTCTTTTGCCGGGCAGGCGGATATCTGTGCCAGGTATGTCGTCAACGCGGCCGGTTTGTTCTCCGACCGGGTCAGCGCCCTGTTCGGGGATGATTCCTTTACGGTACATCCGAGAAAGGGCGAATACATCCTGTATGACAGACAGGCTTCCGATTTCGTAAAACATGTCATTTTCCAGACTCCGAGCAAACTGGGCAAAGGGGTTCTGGTTTCCCCGACTGTGGACGGAACGGCGTTTATCGGACCGACCGCTGTCGATCAGGAGAGCCGTACGGATACTTCTGTTACCCAGAAGAGCATGGATGACCTGGTGCGCCTTGCCCAGCGCTCCATCCCGCAGATTCCGGTACGCAGCGCGATTACACAGTTTGCCGGGCTCCGTGCCCAGCCCTCTACGGGGGATTTCATCCTGGGGATCAGTCAGAAGGAACCGCACCTGATCCAGGCGGCGGGAATCTGTTCCCCCGGTCTTTCCTCCGCACCGGCCATTGCACTGGAAACGGTGGAATCCCTGGAAAGGCAGGATTTGCACTGGAAGAGAAAGCGGACTTTGACCCGGTACGGAAGCATATCCCTTCCCTGCGTACGATGAATGCGGAAGAAAAGAAAGCGGCGATTGCCGACAATCCCCTGTATGGAAAGGTCATTTGCCGCTGTGAAACCGTTTCGGAAGCCGAAATCGTAGAAGCAATCCGGCGGAAACCGGGTGCGAGAACGGTGGACGGCGTGAAACTGCGGACCCGTGCGGGCATGGGCCGCTGTCAGGGCGGTTTCTGTATGCCTCGTGTTATTGATATTCTGGCCCGGGAACTCGGAGTCCCAATGGAAACAATTACCAAATTCGGCGGCGGGAGTTACCTGATCGACCATCCCCTGACCCGGAAGGAGGAGGAACAGAAGTGACATACGATCTGGATGTGGCCGTAATCGGCGGAGGTCCTGCGGGACTGGCAGCAGCCTGGGCGGCAAAACAGAATGGCGCACAGCGGGTATGCATCTTCGAGAGAGATGAAAAGCTGGGCGGTATACTGCAGCAGTGTATTCACAATGGGTTCGGTCTCCATTACTTCGGGGAAGAGCTGACAGGCCCCGAATATGCACAGCGTTTTATTGACATGGTTGCGGAAACGGATACGGAAATCCTGACCAATACCATGGTTCTGGATATTTCGCCGGATCACCGAATCTGTGCGGTTTCCAGAGAAAAGGGATATATCGAGGTTTATGCCAAGGCCATTATCCTGGCGATGGGATGCCGGGAAAGGACGCGCGGTGCCCTGATGACCCCGGGTACCCGCCCGGCAGGGATCTTTACCGCCGGAAGTGCACAGCGCCTGGTTAACATGGAAGGCATGATGCCCGGGAAAAAGGTTCTGATCCTCGGATCCGGGGATATCGGTTTGATTATGGCCAGACGTATGGTCTGGGAAGGCGCGAAGGTGGAAATGGTCTGCGAGGTCATGCCGTATTCCTCCGGACTGAACCGGAATATCGTGCAGTGTCTGCAGGACAACAACATTCCTCTTTATTTCAATACGACAGTGATTGAAATCCACGGACGGGAGCGTCTGGAAGGCGTGACGATTGCCGAAGTAGACGGGAATCGCCGACCCATCCCGGGAACCGAAAGATATGTGGAGTGCGATACGCTGCTCCTGTCTGTAGGCCTGATCCCGGAAAATGAACTGTCCCGGATGGCCGGGGTTGCCATGGACCGTGTCACCAACGGGGCGGTGGTGGATGAAACCCGTCAGACGGAGGTCCCCGGCATTTTTGCCTGCGGGAACGTCCTGCATGTGCATGATCTGGTCGACAATGTTTCCGAGGAAGCTCTTCTGGCCGGGAAATCCGCAGCGGAATTTGCCCGGGATGAACGCAGGTATGGGAAGGAGACCATCCCTGTAACACCGAGCGGGGGCGTGCGTTATACGGTGCCCCAGCATCTGCATCCGGATGCCGAGGGCAAGGTCACGGTATACTTCCGTGTCAGCAGCGCAATCAAGCCTGCGGTCCTCACCGTACTGAGCGGAGGAAAGGAAATCGCGCGCCGCAGGAAGCAGATTATGACACCCGGGGAAATGGAACATATCGATGTGGATATGGAAAAGGTGGCAGGCGATCTGACCCTGCACGTAGAGGAGGCGTAGATTATGGAAAAGAAGGAATTTATCTGTATTTCCTGTCCTGTCGGCTGTACTCTGCACGTATGGGAGGAAGACGGGGAAATCCGTGTGGAAGGCAATACCTGCCCCCGTGGAAAACGGTACGGGATTCAGGAATATACTGCCCCGGTCCGCACGGTAACTTCTTCCGTGCCCGTTAGATATGGGGATATGGAGATGGTCAGCGTCAAGACTGCCGGAAGCGTTCCCAAGGAAAAGATCCCCGAAGTGCTTACCGGTATTCACGGTCTCCGGGTTTCTGCGCCGGTTCGGGTTGGACAGGTGCTATTGGAAAATGTAGCGGATACCGGCATCGATGTAGTGGCAACCCGGAACGTGAATGTGAAGTAAAACAGTTTCCTGTTTTTTGTCCAGACAGCGCCGGACACAGGTTCGGCGCTTTTTCCTGCGGATGAAGGACGGGAGAGAAGGCTTTACGATACGTTAATATACTCTGTGGTAAAATATGGTACACTTAGAAAAAAAGTAGGTTATATAGGCTTTTCAGGAGGCTTTTATGTTATCATTTCGAGATATGACGCTCGAAGACCATTGTATTGTAGACCGGGCTGTGGAAGAATCGGGATTTCTCCACAGTGATTTCAGTTTTACGGATTTATATATCTGGCGGCATGCATGGCCGGTTGGGTTCTGTGTGGAAGACGATACCGTATTCCTGTACTGTACTTCCCCGGAAAGGGGGATCCCCTCCTTCCTGCCACCGGTTGGCGGAAAGCTATCCAAGAAAGAAGCCTTGCTGAAAATAAAGGAATACTGTGATGCCAACGGATATCCCATGCGTCTTTATTCCGTGCCCGAATCCTGGGCAAAGGAGCTTCCCGAACTGTTCGGGGACAGCGTGGAAGTAACGTATGACCGTGATTTTTCGGATTATGTTTATACGCAGCAGGCTCTGGCAACCCTGTCCGGGAAAAAACTCCATGGCAAGAAGAATCATGTGAACCGGTTCCGGGCAAGCTATGAAAGTACCTATCGGGAACTTACTGCGGAAGATCTGCCGGACTGTCTGCGGATGTTCGACAGATGGCTGGACCAGAAAGAAGACGATCTGGACTATGGGATCGAAAGGGCGATGGTAGAGGAGGCAATTTCACTGCTTCCCGTCCTGCCCATGCGGGCCGGAGGGATCTACATCGACGGGGAACTGGTGGCGTTTACGGTGGCCGAAATCCGCGGAGATACCGCAGTGGTCCATGTGGAAAAGGCACTGCCGACGATCAACGGGTTGTTTTCCGCCATCAATCAATTTTTTGTGGCGAATACACTGCAGGATATGACCTATATCAACCGGGAGGAAGATATGGGGATTGAAGGTCTCAGAAAGGCAAAAGAGAGCTACCATCCGGAGTTTATGGTAAATAAATATATAGCCAGATGGAAAGCCTGAATAGGAGTTCCGGGTCGGCATTGAATAAAGGAGAGAGTAGCGTGATCAGTCGTCTCAATGAGGAACAGATCCTCCAGTACCGCGAACTGTGGGCAGAGGTGTTTCATGACGATGAAGCATTCCTCTCTTTTTTCTTTGGGGAAAAGGCCTGGTTCGCGGTCGGGATTCTGGAAGGGGAGCGCCTGCTCAGTGCGATGACGTATGTGCCGTACCGGCTCCGGATCGGGGGACGGTCTATCCCGGCAGCCTATCTGGTCGGACTGGTCACCCGGGAAGAAGCGCGCGGCAGGGGGTATGCCTATCAATTGATGAATGCCGGCGAACAGGAACTGGCAGCGGAAGGAATCGGGACGTATCTGCTGTACCCGGCAATCCCGTATACTTTCTATACACGCAGAGGCGGCTTTATCCTGGATGAGAGGATTGTCTATACCTTACGGAAGGGAATGTCTTTCTCCCTCCAGAATTCCGGAAAGCCGGTGACGGAAACAACCGATCTGGATTATGTATCCAGGGTTTTTGATCACTATAACAGTCGGTTTGCCTATGCAACCGAACGAACGGAAAAAGACTGGAAGAATCGAATGCAGGATATTTCCCTGGACGGCGGAGTTCTGCTTCGCTGCGGGGATGCCGCGGCGCTGGCAGTGAAGGGGGAGGTTGCGGAAATCTACGGGCCCCAGGAGGATACAGCCTGCCTTTGCAACGAACTGCTGGCCTCTTATGGGAATATCCGTTTTTCCTATGCGGTATCGGATCCTCTGTACCGCCGCCTGCCGGATGCCAGGGGAGCCTTACAGCTGGAACCGCATGCGGTGATGCAGGCTGTTCCCGGTGTCTGGGAAACCGTTCTTACGGAGGAAGAAAGAAAACTTCTGACTAGAACGGATGCCGGGAAGCCGGACGGCCGGATTTATGATGACTATTAATGCCTGAATCAGATGTGCCCTGTCCCTGAGAAAAGATCTCCGGGACGGGGCTTTTTTTCTTGCATTTTTGCCTGGGATGTTTATAATGAAAAACGATACACAACATATGTTGCATAACGAGCGTTGCTATAGATGGGAGGAAGGACATGCCGCCCAGAGTTAAGTTTCAAAAGGAAGAGATTGTGCAGGCAGCCCTGGCTGTAGCGAGAGAGCAGGGTATTCAGGCTGTAACGGCACGGGAAGTGGCCCGGAAACTGCAGGTATCCCCGCGTCCGATTTTCACATGGTTTGACTCCATGGATCATCTCCGTGAGGAAGTCCGCTCCCGGGCGGAGGAAAAGTACCGCGGGTACATCAAACGGGGACTTTCGGAAGAGATCCCCTTTCTGGGTGTATGGAGGCAGTATCTTCGTTTTGCCCGCGAAGAGCCGGAACTCTATAAACTGCTTTATCTAACGAAATCGGAAAAGGGGAAGGGCGGGGCAATGGAAGCGCTGCGTCTTTCCCAGGAGATGGCCAGGGAATCCATTATGCGGATTTATCGTGTAAATGCGGATACGGCAGACCGCTATTTCCGGAATATATGGCTGGCAGCCTACAGCTACGGGACCATGATCGTCATGGGGGAGTGCCCATATTCTGACGAAGAAATCCTTGCTGTCGGGACGGAGATCAGTCTCGCCCTATGTAAAGCCTATAAGGAGATTCCCGGACTGGCGGAAGGAACCTATGACAGGGATGCCTCTTTTCAGGCAGTTTTGCGCGGAAGTGAAAGGAAAGAGAGGATTACGCACAGGTATCTTCTGTACCGGGCGGCAAAACAGGGAATCTACGGAAGTACCCGAACCTGTGGGACAGCCGGGATTTCGGATGCCCTGTTTGTTTACCTGGATGGGGAACCGAACATGGAATCAGCCGCCGTGCTTGAAAAGGAGTATCGAGGAAGACCCTGGGTCTGCATGACGGATGCCTGGCAGGAATTTATTCTGAAGACTTATCCGCAGGTTCAGGTATACACCCGATACTTGATGAAACCGGAAAAACGGTTCCGGATTCCGGAAAACCTTACACCGCCGGAAGGTTATTCCCTGGCCCTGATGGATGAAAAGGCATTTGCCGGACATCCGTTTTCCCATGGGGAGAATTATCCTTCCTATGCTTGCTTTCAGGAAACCGGATCCGGAGCGGTTGTAACCCGGGAGGGGAAAGTTGTTTCTTCCGCCTCCTCTTTCCTGAGTATGGAAGGGGAGGTGGAAATGGATGTATCCACGGAACCGGAACACCGGGAAAAAGGTCTGGCTGCTCTGTGTATAGCCAGGATGCTGCAGGATTGCATGCAGCGGGGCCTGGTTGTCCACTGGGATGCACAGAACGATATTTCCAGACATCTTGCTGAAAAATACGGATTCATGCTGGAAGAACCGTATTTTGTATACTATATGCCGAAAAAGGAGGGATGAAACCGGATACCGTGAAATTTAAAGCGGTACGGTTTCAAAAAGATGAAAATACTGGTTTTGAACGGAAGTCCGAAGAAAAAGAGCGATACTTTCCGCCTGACGGATGCTTTCCTGCAGGGACTGAACAGGGAAAACCGCCATGAAGTCCATGTCGTGAATGTGATCGAGAAAAAAATAGCGCCCTGCAGGGGCTGCTTCGGCTGCTGGAAACGCACGGACGGACACTGTGTGATCGAGGATGACCAGAACGGGATCCTGGATCTGTATCGTTCCGCGGACGTAATCATCTGGAGTTTCCCATTGTACTGCTATGCAATGCCGTCTCATCTCAAAGCGGTACTGGACCGTACGATCCCGCTGGTCAGCATGAAGATGGTGGAAGAGGCAGACGGAACGGTCCGCCATGTCCCGCTCATTGATTTTTCCAAGATCCATACGCTGGTGATCTCCGGATGCGGATTCCCGGATTGGGAAGGGAACTTTGACGGTTTGCGGACCATGTGCCGGATCTGCTTCGGCAACCCGGATATCGTCTGTGTTCCGGAGACCCCGCTTATGAATATCCCGGAAGCTGCCCCGGTGGCGGATCCGCTGCTGGCCAGGTTTAAGGAAGCAGGGGAGGAATATGGGCGGACACTGGCCCTTTCTCCCCAGACTGTTGCGGCACTGGAGACACCCATGATCTCCAAGGAAGAATATCTCCGCGGCGTAAACGGAGGCTGATGGAGGGGAGTGTCAGGTGAAATCGGGAAGGAGGCCATGGATATGGATCGATATGCGGAGATCCTGAATAATCTGCTGGAGTTGGCACGGAAAGATGAAAACCTGCAGGTGATTGTCTCGATCGGATCGTCCACCAGGGAATCTCTGCCGGCAGACGAGTATTCGGATCTGGATCTGATTCTTGTCACTTCGGATACGGAAGGATGGTTTTCGGGGAATTACCCGGAAAAACTCGGAAAGGTAAGTATTTCCTTCCTGGAACCGACCCTCGGAGGCGGGAAGGAGCGAAGATGCATCTACGGGGAAGATAAAGATGTGGACCTGATTGTTCTGACGCCGGAACAGTTTTTCCGGGCTGTGCAGGACGGGACCGTCGGGCTGGTTATGAACCGGGGCTACAGGGTCCTGTATGATACCTGCGGCGCAGAAGAAATCCTGGAGAAAAACATATGCCGGGAGATCACCGGGCCCGGGATTCGGCAGGGGGAATTTGACAATCTGGTAAATGACTTCTATTTCCATGTGATCTGGAGTGAAAAGAAACGTCTCCGAGGGGAACTGTGGGCGGCAAAGATGTGCGTGGATGCCTATCTGAAACGTCATCTCCTCCGTATGATCGAACTGTACTGCGCCAGGATTTCCGGAAAAGATGTCTGGCACGATGGAAGGTTCCTGGATTGCTGGGCAGACGGATTCATTCTGGAAAGACTGCGGAAGTGTTTTGCGGAATATGAGGAAACCAGCGTAAGGAAAGCACTCCGGGAAACGTACAGTCTGTTTGGATGTCTGGCCCGGGCAGTTGCCGAAAGGGAGGGATTTCCCTATCCGGAAGAAGCGGAAAAATGCGCGTCCGCTTTAGTCGGATGCTCATAAGAAAGTTTTAGATCAAAAACGATTTGGGCATCTGTCTGGCAAGGTTGGCAAACATAAACGGATTGTTGATTTATTGCAACAATACGTTTTTTTCTGTCACGAATCCATCTATTTATTGACCGCTTTTTGGATGAATGACGCTACATAGCGCCAGGGACTCGTTTGAATCCTTGGCGCTATGTAATGAGAATACATGTTATCCGATAGAATTCGCATTATGAAATGGCTTCCTGTCCCACAGTATACGACCATTTCCCATCGGCATTTTTCTGAGCAATGCA
>JAFPSR010000033.1 GCA_017413675.1 Clostridia bacterium
CGAGGATATCTCCCAATTCATCGCTGGCGCCGCTGGATACAAAAACCTCTTCTTCAGACAAAGCAATTCCCCGACCGTGATAATATCCCGCAATGGCACTGCGGAGAAACGGGGCACCGCATTCCGGCATATAACCATGGAATTTTTCCTTGTCTGCCTGATCTTTCACAGCTTCATGCAGGGAGCGGATTACTGCATCGCACAAGGGAAGTGAAACATCTCCGATCCCCATCCGGTAAAGATGCTTCCCGGGATTCTCCCGCAGGTAGTCTGCTGTCTTCCTGGCTATCCGTGTAAAGAGATAAGAATCCTTCAGGTTTGCGTAATTCATATTCGGCAAAAGCATTTGTTTTCTCCCTTCTCCCTTATAGTCTCATCCAGTCCCGCACCGTAAATCATCAGTCCGGTCTTCTTACTCCGCATCAATGGTGGAAACACCCAGCGTCAGTTCTTCCAATACATCCAGCACCATCCGAACCGTATCCAGGGAAGTCAGCATGGTGATATTATTCTGGGCAGCACATCGGCGGATCGCCACGCCATCCCCGTAGTGTACGCCGGAAAGGATTGCCCGGGTATTGATGACATAGCTGACATATCCCGCGCGAATAGAAGAAAGTACTTCCTCGCTGCCTTCACTCGGCTTTTTCCTGATCCTTGTACGGATTCCATGCTCCCGGAGTACTTCACCGGTCAGAGTAGTCGCCTCGATATTGAAACCCATCCGGTAGAAACGGCGGATCAGGGGGACAGTTTCTTCCTTGTCCTCATCTGCAACACTGACCAGTACCGTTCCGTAGTTTTTCAGAGACAGTCCGGAAGCAATCAGCGCCTTATACGCCGCACGGTGCAGCTTTCGGTCATACCCGATAGCTTCTCCTGTGGATTTCATCTCCGGAGACAGGTAAGCATCCATCCCTGCCAGTTTGGAGAAAGAGAAGGCGGGCACCTTAACGTAGTACCTTTTTTTCTCTTGCGGATACCGGCACAGGATGCCCTGTTCCCGCAGGGATACCCCCAGCATTGCCAACGTACCGATATCTGCCAGGCTGTACCCGGTGGCCTTGGAAAGGAACGGGACGGTGCGTGAGGAACGAGGGTTTACCTCAATGATATAGACTTTCTCCTGCGGATCCACGATAAACTGGATATTGAACAGGCCACGGATTCCGATCCCCAGACCCAGTTTCTCCGTGTAGTCCAGAATGGTCTGTTTGACACGTTCGGAAAGGCTGAAAGACGGGTATACGCTGATGGAATCCCCGGAATGGACCCCTGTTCGTTCCACCAGTTCCATAATTCCCGGCACAAAGACATTTTCCCCGTCACAGACTGCATCTACTTCCACTTCCTTGCCGCGGATATAATGGTCCACCAGGACCGGTTTGCTTTCATCAATGGCGACTGCCCGGTTCAGGTATTCCCACATGGATTCTTCTTTGGCAACAATCTGCATGGCCCTGCCGCCCAGGACAAAACTCGGACGTACCAGGACCGGGTAACCGATTTTCTCCGCCGTGCGTATTCCTTCCTCCATACTGGTAACTGCACGTCCTTCCGGTTGCGGGATTCCCAGTGACAACAGGAGTTTTTCGAAAGAATCCCGGTTCTCTGCGGTTTCAATAGCTGCACAATCTGTCCCGATCAAGGGAACGCCTTCTTCCATCAGGGGTTCGGCCAGATTGATGGCTGTCTGTCCACCCAGAGTAGCAATTACCCCCTCCGGCTTTTCCATCCGGATAATATTCATAACATCCTCCGGACAGAGGGGTTCAAAATACAGTTTGTCCGAACAGGTATAATCTGTGGAGACCGTCTCCGGGTTATTGTTGATGATGATCGCCTCATACCCGGCTTTGCGGATCGTCTTGACCGCATGCACGGTGGAATAATCAAATTCCACTCCCTGTCCGATCCGGATGGGACCGGAACCCAGGACAATAATCTTCTTTTTATTGGATATACGGGACTCGTTTTCTTCTTCATAGGTGGAATAGAAATACGGGATATAGCTTTCAAATTCCGACGCGCAGGTATCGATCATTTTATAAACAGGCAGGATTCCGTTTTTGATCCGCATGGAAGCGATCTCTCCCTCATCCCGTCCCCACAGAACCGCGATTTCCCGGTCGGAGAACCCCATTTGCTTGGCTTCCCGCAGAATTCCCGTGCTGTCCGGCAAAAGCCGGAGTTCGCTTTCCATACGGATGATTTTCCCCAGTTTGCGAAGGAAAAACCGGTCTATCCTTGTCTGCTCCGCGATTTCATCCACCGTGCCGCCCCGCCGAAACAGTTCAGCTATGGCGAAGATCCGGTCATCCGTACCGATCCGGATATACTTTTCCAGTTCCTGCCGGCTCCATTTGTCAAACTTCGGTATATACAGATGGTATGCCCCGGTTTCCAGGGAACGGATTCCCTTCAGAAGGCTTTCCTCAAATGTCCTTCCGATACTCATTACTTCACCGGTCGCCTTCATCTGGGTGGAAAGGGAATTGTTCGCATCTATAAATTTGTCAAACGGGAAACGGGGCAGCTTGGTCACCACGTAATCCAGGGACGGTTCAAATGCTGCCGGTGTATTGGCAATCCGGATTTCGTCCAACGTCATACCGATGCCGATTTTAGCGGAAACCCTGGCAATGGGATAACCGCTTGCCTTGGATGCCAGTGCGGAAGAACGGGATACACGGGGATTGACTTCGATCACATAATACTGATCCGACAAGGGATCCAGAGCAAACTGAACGTTGCATCCGCCCTCGATTTCCAGGGCGCGGATGATCCGCAGCGCGCTGTCCCGGAGCATCTGATAATCCCGGTTGCTCAGGGTCTGTGACGGACAGACTACAATGGAGTCCCCCGTATGGATCCCGACCGGGTCCATGTTTTCCATATTGCAGACAGTGATTGCCGTATCGTTCCGGTCCCGGATCACTTCATACTCGATTTCCTTGAAACCTTTGACACTTTTCTCCACCAGGACCTGCCGTGCCGGGGAAAGTTCCAGGCCATTCTTCATCAGGGGAATGAATTC